>JBGUTM010000179.1:0-6510 GCA_045133075.1 Alistipes sp.
GGTTCCTTTGGCTGTGGTGTGGTTGAGCGCAAAGAGGCGTTGGATTACTATGGATTCAGCGATGCGCTGCCGGTGATATTGGTTGTGGGAGGCTCGCTGGGCACCCGCACACTTAACAATATGATGAAGCGATGGGTAGTAACCCTCGGTGGTAAGGCTCCCGTGCAGGTCATCTGGCAGACGGGCAAATTCTACGAGCGCGAAATGCGCGACTTTCTGGCCGAACACCCCACCGAGAATATCTGGCAGGGTGCATTTATCGAGCGTATGGATTATGCCTATGAGGCTGCCGACCTTGTGATTTCGCGCAGTGGTGCCTGCACCGTCTCGGAGTTGTGTCTGGTGGGTAAGCCGACCCTCTTCGTGCCTTCGCCCAATGTGGCAGAGGACCATCAGACCAAGAATGCTATGGCTCTGGTTGAGAAGGGTGCAGCGTTGATGGTGCGCGATGGCGAGGCTGTGGAGCGGGCTATTCCGGAGGCTTTGTCGTTGCTTGCCGACCCCGAGAGATTGCTCTCTCTGTCGCAAAATATCAAAAAACTCGCCATTGCAGACTCGGCAGAGCGCATTGTGGCGGAGATTGAAAAGGTGATTAAGTAGATTATGGAGATTCAGAATATATACTTTGTCGGAATCGGCGGTATCGGAATGAGTGCGCTGGCTCGTTACTTTATGCACGAGGGTAAGCGTGTGGCCGGTTATGACCGCACCCCCACGCCGCTGACTGCGGCAATCGAGGCGGAGGGTGCCGAGGTGCACTATGAGGATTCGGTAGAGGCTATTCCTATGCCGTTCCGCGATAAGAGTACGACCATCGTGGTTTACACCCCGGCAGTGCCGGCCGACCATAGCCAGATGCTGTGGTTTCGCGAGCAGGGCTTCGAGGTTGTCAAGCGTTCGCAGATGCTCGGCTATCTTGCGCAGGGTAAGTATGTGATGGCGGTGGCCGGTACCCACGGCAAGACCACTACCTCGACCCTTGTGTCGTGGCTTAACCACGAGGTTGCAGGTGGCGGCAGTGCCTTTCTGGGTGGTATCTCGAAGAATTTCGAGAGCAACCTTGTTTTTGGCGAGGGTGAGCGTCTGGCCGTTGAGGCTGACGAGTTCGACCGCTCGTTCCTGCGCCTGAACCCCGATGTGGCAGTCATCACCTCGGTAGATGCCGACCATCTCGATATCTATGGCACCTACGAGGCGGTCAAGGAGGCCTTCTCGCAGTTTGTGCGACAGATTCGCCCGGGAGGAGCACTCGTAATCAAACACGGGGTTGATATCGTGCTCGACAATCCCGAGATTGCGGTATATCGCTACTCCTACGATGAGCCGTGCGACTTCTACGCCTGCAATGTGGAACTTATCGGTGGTGGAATGTACCGCTACGATATTGTGACCCCTTCGGGCGTTATCGAGGGCTGTACTCTCGGTATACCGGGCTGGGTCAATATCGAGAACTCGGTGGCTGCGGTGGCTATGTTGTGGTGTGCTGCGCAACACGAGGGCCGGGAACTCGATGCGGAGCGTCTGCGCAGGGCTTTGGCAGGGTTTGAAGGTGTGAAACGCCGTTTCGAGTTCTATATCAACACTCCTGAGGTGGTCTATATGGATGATTATGCACACCATCCGCGTGAGTTGTTGGCTACCATCACTTCGGTCAAGAAGATGTTCCCGGGTCGCCGGGTTACGGCTCTGTTCCAGCCCCACCTCTACACTCGCACGCGTGACCTATACGAGGAGTTCGCCGAGGCGTTGTCACACGCTGACCAGGTGGTATTGCTGCCGATATACCCTGCGCGTGAGGAGCCTATTGAGGGTATCACCAGTCAGATTATCGCCGAGCGGGTTACGGTTCCGTGCCGTATTGTTGAGCGCGAGGTGCTGGCCGAGGAGGTCGCCGGTATGGGCGTAGATGTGGTGGTGAGCTTTGGCGCAGGTAATATAGATGCCTGCTGTGCAAAGATTGCCGAGGCGTTGAAAAGAGTGTAATCAGACCCCTGCAAAAGATAAATTGGCAAAAGATAGATTTACAAAAGAGGGTTGGTGAACGAGGATTGGTGAAAGAGATTTGTGAACGAGGGTTTGCGAAGATATGAAGGAAAAGATCGGTAAATATGCGCTGCTGACGCTGGTGTGGGCTATCGTGATTGGTTACGCGGTATGCTCGATTGTGTTGTTGCGTGCGCATCGTGCCGAACTCGTTGTCGATAGGGTCGAAATAGAGGTTTCGGACAGTACCGCCAACGGACATCTTGTATCGAGCCGTATGGTGCGCGAGTGGATTCTGCATAGCGGTATCAGCACCATCGGAACGCCCGCAGATGAGGTCAATCTCTCGGGTATCGAGCAGGTGATAGTCAAGAATGGATTTGTCGATAGGGTCGATAGCTACATCTCCTATGACGGCGTGTTGCATATCGAGGTGCGTCAGCGCCGACCGATGTTGCGACTGATGATTGACGGCTATGATACCTATGTCACCGAGACGGGATTTGTCTTTCGCTCGCCGGCAGCCTCGGCACTCTACGTTCCGGTGGTTACGGGTGGATACAGACCTCCTTTCGCGGCATCGTATGAGGGTGATGTGCGCAAACATATTGACCGCCTCATCGCCGAGTCGAATGAGCGCATCGCAAAGATAGAAAGAGAGAAGATTCCACTCTATAAACTTGAGGATACGCTTCGGGCAAAGATTAAAGAGGAGCGCAGAAGACGTATCAAGCAGGGTATCTTTGAGAGTGATGAGATATTTGAGGAGAGGGTGCTCAATCTGCGAGCCGAGAAGCATCGTAACCTGCGCCGTTTGCGTGGAGCATTGCGCCATACGGCCCGCAGGGTGGAGGCTGTTACGGCGCGTTGTGATGCGGAGTATCGCGGTCAAAAAAAGTTGGAGAAAAGATACGAAGATTTCTTGAAACTCATTAACTTTGTGAGTTGGATCGAGGAGCATCCGTTTTGGGGTGCCGAGATTGTGCAGATCGTTGCCGAGACGACCCCGGGAGGGGCTTTGGAGGTGGAATTGGTGCCTCGTAGCGGCCGTCACACAATCCTCTTCGGCCGAATCGAGAGTGTCGAGGAGAAGCTCGATAAGCTATTGCGCTTCTATAAGGAGGGTCTCGGCAACAGAGGTTGGGATACATACTCAATCATAAACATAAAATATGACGGTCAGGTCGTCTGCTCGAAATAGAATATGGAGAAGAAAAATTATATAGTCGGAATTGATATCGGTTCATCGAATATCGTAATGGTTGTCGGCTCGAAAAACGAGTCGGGCAAGATGGTTATTGATGCCCTTGTGTCGAAGCCCTCGAAGGGTGTGAATGCGGGTGTGATTGAAAACCTCAATCAGGTTAGCGAGTGCGTAAAGGCAGCCAGAGCCGAGGTTGAGGAGGAGTTAGGTATACGCATCAGCGAGGCCTATGCCAGTTTCTCGGGCGCATTTGTGCGTTGTGCACCCCTTTCGGATCACGTCTACGTTCGTGAGCCGCAAAACGGTATCTCGCAGTTCGATGTGGATGCTCTATTTCAGCGTATGAAGGAGGTCATCGCCCCCGAGAATGAGGTGATTATGGAGCGCATCCCCCAAAACTATATGGTCGATGGCGGTATGCAGGTCAAAGACCCTGTAGGCTCGTTCGGACGCCGTCTGTCGTCCACCTTTAACTTTATCCTCTGCGAGAAGACTCCGCTCGAGCGACTGAATATGGTCTTCCGCCTATCGGGATTACAGCTGGCCGGAACCTATGCCAACTCGATGATTGTCGCCGAGGCTCTCCTCTCTGAGGATGAGAAGATGGATGGTGTGGCTGTAGTCGATATCGGTGGCAGCACGACCGATGTGGTGGTCTACCACGGCAATATCATTCGACACGTGGCGACAATTCCGATGGGAGCAAACTCGATAAACCGCGATATCCATCTGCACGGCGTTCCCGAGCGTAGTGTCGAGTCGCTCAAGAAGAGATATGGCTCGGCCGTTGCGGAGTTCGTGTCGGAGCAGAAACTTATCCAGATCCCGAGTATGGGCCACCGCACCAAGGGTGTTCTGCGCCGCAATCTGGCAGCAATCATCGAGGCTCGTCTTACGGATATCGCTGAGTTTGTCAAGGCCGAGATTAAGGATTCGGGCTATGCAGGTCGTCTCGCCTTTGGCGTGGTGCTGACTGGTGGCTCGGCTTCAATTGAGCATATTGACGAACTCTTCCGCCGCGTTACGGGCTACGATGTGCGTATTGCCACGGCAGAGTGTGGCCTGGATGAGGTGTCGCGAGCACAGATCGAGTCGCCGGCACATACGGCGGCAGTGGCTCTGTTGTTGAAGGGTGCAGGCCAGGGAGCCTGCTCGGTGAGTGCGAAACCTGTGGGGATAAACTTCCCCAAGCCGCCGACTCCGTCCTCCTTTACAACACCGGTAACTGCGCCGGGAAACCCGATTACTGCAAACTCGGGACATACATCGCCTGTCAATACGACACCGATACCACCTACACCTCCGCAGGGTACCCTCACGGGTCAGGAGGAGTCGCAGCATGAGGTAGAAGGATCCGAGCAGTCGGAGGAGGGTAAGCCTTCGGGAGGCAAGATGTGGGGCTGGCTCAAAAATACAATTACGGGAATCACCGAGGGTATCAATACAACCTTCGATAAGGCCGGTGATGACGAGGAGATTTAGATAAAAGATGGAAAGAGAATATATGGGAGAAGATTTACTGGATGAGTTGAAGACCGCGAGGGGTAATACCTCGAT
Source organism: Alistipes sp. (assembly GCA_045133075.1). Lineage (GTDB taxonomy): Bacteria > Bacteroidota > Bacteroidia > Bacteroidales > Rikenellaceae > Alistipes. The sequence continues at coordinate 4,745 of JBGUTM010000179.1, forward strand.
AATTATGGTCGCGGGAGTCGGCGGTGCTGGCGGTAATGCCCTGGGTAATATGTGGAATATGGGCATCAAGGGCGTGAACTTTATGGTTTGCAATACCGACAAAGATGCACTGGACAACAACCCCATCCCTCGCAAAATACTGCTCGGAGACGGACTTGGTGCCGGTAACGATGCCGCACGTGGTCGTGAGGCTGCCATCGGGGCGTTGGACGAGTTGCGTCAATGCTTCGAGTCTACGGCAACGAAGATGCTCTTTATTACCGCCGGAATGGGTGGTGGTACAGGTACGGGAGCTTCGCCCGTGATTGCCAAGTTGGCTCACGAGATGGGTATCCTAACGGTTGCTATCGTGACCTCGCCCCTCAAGCTGGAGGGTACGGAGCGTTATGAGCAGGCATTCCGCGGTATTGACGAGTTGTCGAAGTATGTAGACTCGTTGTTGGTCATCGACAATGACCGCATCGGCGAGATGTTCGGCAAGTTGTCTATTCGTCAGGCCTTTAGTAAGGCTGACGATGTGTTGGCCTCGGCAGCAAAGGGTATTGCCGAGATTATCACCGTGAAGACGGCTCTGGTGAATGTCGACTTTGCCGATGTGCGCAAGGTGATGACCAAGAGCGGTCGTGCGCATATGGGCGTGGCTACCGCGAGTGGTGAGGAGCGTGCACAGGAGGTTGTGCGTAGAGCCCTGCAGTCGCCTCTGCTCGATAGTAAATCTATCCTTGGTGCGGGCGATATCCTGATAAATATCGCCACCGAGTCGCTGGATAAGCTTATCTATGAGGAGGTTATTGCAATCCTCACCTGCGTTCAGGAGGCTGCATCTGTGAGGGATGAGAACGGAACGGTACATTCGGCTCGCATCATCTGGGGCGCAAGTGAGAAGCCGCATCTGGGCGACTCACTCGAGTTGGTAATCATCGCTACCCGTTTTATGGATGATATGGATGATAACCCCAAGGTGATGAAGCCTATCATCCCACCGATGACTGTACCGGTGCAGACCGATACTCAGAAACCGGGTGATGTTCCGGTGTTGGAGCCTGCCCCGCGCAAGCCTATCTCTACGACCCCGGCCAAGCCGACTGCGCCTGAGGTGCGTCCTACGCTCGGCAGACGCAATTCGCGATATGATAATATCGTGGCGATGCTCAACACTCCGGCATACCAGCGTCGCAATGTGCAATTTATTGTCGATGTTCCTGCGGCAAGCAAGGAGACCCTCAAGGATGAGGGCGAGAATGTCGTAAAACCGAGCGAGAATTCACTCTTTGACTAACCAGCGGCGCGAATGGAGCCTATTATCGAGTATAACGGATTTACGATGGCGGCCGTGCTGAAGGCTGTCGGAGCCATAGTGCTTTTGTTGATGTCGGGTATGATGTCGGCATCGGAGGTGGCTTTCTTCTCGCTGTCGCATAACGATATCCGCGAAATCAAACAGCGCAAGAGCTTCGCCTCCGAATCGGTGTTGAAGTTGCTTGCAGATGTGGATATGTTGCTGGCCACAATTCTGGTGATGAACAATTTGGTCAATATCTGTATCGTTGTGCTGACTAACGACCTGCTCGGTACGGTATTTACGTTCCATCGCCTCCAATTCCTCTTTACGGGTGTATTGGTCACCTTCCTATTGTTACTCTTTGGAGAGATTCTCCCCAAAATCATAGCGCAAGGCTCATATCGAAAGGTGGCACTCTTCTTATCGCAACCCCTATCGGTTATACGTTGGTTGTGTTACCCCTTCTCGTGGATTCTGGTGCACA
>JBGUTM010000180.1:0-3370 GCA_045133075.1 Alistipes sp.
CCTCAATAATCAAGAGTCGCCCCATTGCGAGCGACAATAGCAATTCGGTGGTGATGAACCTCGATAAGTTCCGTCACTTTGTATTCCTACGCGACAGCATCCCCTTCCGTCAGAAGGAGGATAGGGCGATCTTCCGCGGTGCCATCAATTGTCACCACCCCAATCATCATCTGCGCAAGCGATTTATGGAGATGTATTTCGGTTCGAAGATTTGCGATGCGGGCATCTCGAATCGCCACCGCACTCTCCCCGCAGAGTGGACCGTGCCACATATTTCGATGTACGATCATTTGCGCTACCGCTACATCATCACTATCGAGGGCAACGATGTGGCAACCAATCTCAAGTGGGTAATGTCGACCAATTCGATAGCCGTAATGCCACGCCCGACCTACGAGACGTGGTTTATGGAGGGACGACTGATACCCGACTACCACTACATCGAGATCAAGCCCGACTATTCAGATTTGGAGGAGCGTCTGGCCTACTTCTCGGCCCACCCCGAAAAGGCTGAAGAGATTATCCGCCACGCTCACGAATATATCGCTCAATTTGCCGACAAACGCCGCGAGAAGTTAATCTCGCTGATGGTTTTGCAGAAATACTTCCACTGCACGGGGCAGCTCGAGGAGTAAATCCAAACAAAAACCTGCCTAACTCGAAAGTTAGACAGGTCTGTTACACTTTATAGTTGCCTATTCGCCGAAATACTTGTTTAGCAGATGAGCCAAACGGTAGCCTGCACGGCGCAGTTGCTCTTCGACCAGATCCTTCGAAAGCTCGATAGTGTCATCACGCAAAACCTCGCTCTCGCTGTTGGGGTTCCACTGATGAATGATGTTGGTGCGATAGATAGTCTCCTGTGCCCAATCGTGATGGTCGCCTCGACCGAGTCGCTTAATCTCACGCTTTGAGTGCGTGTCGAGTCTCTCGGCGATTTGGGCAGGGTCGAAACCTTTGCCATAGAGAAGCCTTGGCATATCGTCATAGAGGGTGTGGAACGAGAAGTACTTCTTTCCCTTAATATATACCTTCGGACCATCGTCACGACCACCCTCCAATTTGCAGTGTGAGGGGCAGTGCATATCGCCTGCAAAGTGGAGAATCATTCGGATATTATATACCACAGCCGAGTCGGTCAGCTCTCTGTACATCGAGAGGTTGCGCTCCGCCAAATCGAGAGCTCGCATCGTATCGCCGTGGCGAATCTTGCCGTTGGGATTATGGCGCAGTTTCGCATCATAATAGTACGAATGCCAATCGTTCGAGTAGTCCCACGGCGAGCCTTTGCGGTTGCGGTCCATCCAGCGGGCATCCTTGGTGATATCGTAAGGAATATACTTGGCGATGTTGGCCTTTGTTTGCTCGGTAAGGTGTCGCTTTGCTATCTCGACAACAATCTCGTGACCGGGACCACTCCACGCTGCTGCCCTCTTTGCTCCAAAGAGGGCTACAACAACTAAAATCAGAATCTTCTTCATACGCCTAAACTATTTGCCAAAATAGAGATCGAGCAGATAAGCCAGACGATAGCCAGCATTGCGCATCTGCAGATTGACCAACTCGCGCGAAAGCTCCACCGTATTGGGGTCGAGCACTACGCGATTATGCTCGTTCCACTTGTAAATCACAGCATTCTTCGAGCCGATATCCTGTGCCCAGTCGTGCAGATTACCGCTCTGTATGCGCTTAATTTCGCTCTTCTTGGCATTGTCAATCTCGGTAGCCACATCCGCTACGCTCTCGCCGGGGTGCAACATCTCGGGCATCGAGTCGTAGACACCGTGGAACGACATCTGCTTACCATTCAGCTCACACGCCCAATGAGCTCTCGGGCCAGGAACGTAGGAGTGGGTCGGGCAGTGCATATCGCCTGCAAAGTGCAGCACCATACGCAGATTCATCAACACCGCGCTATCGGTCTGCTCGCGGTAGTTGCGCAGATTATATTCGGCAACCTTCAGTGCGTGAATTGCATCGCCCTTCGCGAGTCGAGGGTTGGGATCATACTCGTAGTTCTCATCTACGTTGTAGACGTGCCACGCTGTAGTGTACTTTATCGGCTTATCCTTGCGGTGGTAATCCATCCACAATGCATCGTCACACATATCGTAGGGCATATACTTGGCGATATTGGCCTTTGTCTGCTCGGAGATATGACGCTTTGCAATCTCGACAATAACCTTGTGGCCGAGCGTTCCCCACGCCAGCGCACTCTGCGTTGCGAAAGTCGCAACCACAGCCAAAAGAAGTAGTTTTTTCATAGCTTTGATAGTTTTAGTATTACAAAATTAGCAAAAAAGTTTGCAAATAAAAATATATCGTTTATCTTTGTATCGGCGACCGATATAACAACTACCGATTTAGCTACAAAATAAACGAGGAAATATGAATACATCGAACAATGCCCTGACCGAAGCGGTATACTACATACTATTGGCCCTTGTTGAGCCACTACACGGCTACGGCATAATGCAACAGACGGCACGTTTGAGTGGCGGGCGACTTATAATCTCGGCCGGAACACTCTATGGAGCCATCTCTACCCTACTCGAAAAGGGTTGGATTGAGCAGGTGACCAACACAAACACCACCGACAGCCGCCGCAAGGAGTATATCATCACCTCTGCGGGCCGCAAGGTGCTTTCCGAGGAGCTTGAGCGTCTGTGCGAGCTTGTGGCGAACGGGGATGCAATCCTCAATGGCAGAAATTACTAACACTAAATACCCTACAACTATGGAGAATTACGAAGTAAAGAAGGTCTGGAATTGGTTTACCATTGCAGATGTCGAGCGAGAGGAGGAGTGGTTGAACGAGATGGCGGCTGCCGGATGGCTGCTCGAGGCTTGGGACGGACTTTTTCGCTATACATTCCGCCGAGGCGAGAAGGGCGTGTGGCTGTATAAGATTGACCTGGTCGAGGATGATGCTAAAGGTCTTGATGGTCAGGAGTATATCAACTTCCTCAATGAGTGTGGTATAGAGGTCGCTTGCCGCTATAAGAGGTGGTTATTTCTGCGTAAAAAGGCTGTTGATGGACCCTTCGACACGGAGGATGCGCTCTACTCTCGCCTACGCATAACCAATAAGGTCTACAGCTATGCTGTTCGTGCGCTATGTATCTTGGTTACAATATGCTTTGTAGCAGTGGTTCTTTCAATTGTCGGCCGCAATATCTGCTCGGACGCTCTGCGTGACTTCTTTGAGGGTGTGAGTGCGGGATTGGGAATGGGCCTTACATTGGGACTTGCCGTCTTCTACGTTCCGGCAATTACCAAGATTCGCAAGAAGATGGACAAGCTCGTCCGTGAAATCGGAGTGAAGAATTAGCTTTTGCTTTGATCAAATATAAAGGGCAGCCATTTCGAT
>JBGUTM010000181.1:0-14376 GCA_045133075.1 Alistipes sp.
GAATTGAGCATAGCATCAAACATAGCCGGCGAGGCATACAATATGTCAATACGGCTATTAAAGTATGTCGATGTCATAAAGTGTGTACCTGCGCTGTATCGGTCGGCAATAACATCCTTCATCGTAGTATTCTCGAGAACGTACTTGTGGGGCAGATAGGTCACTTCGGCTGCCGAGGTGCCGTAGAACCACTGATCCTTGGGCGATTTTGAGTTTGTATCACCACCGAACAGCCACAAAGTTTCGTCCTTGTATGAGGGGTTATTCACCGTGTTGTCCACCAGATACTTCATCTCATACTCACGGTAGTAGTCACCGCCTAAATTAGCTATTGAGGCATCTTTCTCCGCCTGAGTACCCTTGACCACTTCATAGCTATAACCCATCGCCCACATATGCATCGTAACGAAATTTACTCTCTTGCCATTGATTGTGATGGCGAAGTGTCCTGCGCCATGCGATATAGGTTTGCTGCTATTGTCCGTTTCGCTAATCCTCCTTATGGTCTGGATTGGATACTTTGATGTAATGGTCTGCGGATAGTTGTCGACATTGGCACCCACAGCAGCATAGGGATGACCATAACGTGCAGCCAGCTGACCCCAACCATCGGGGAGGAACTTGCTGGATGCTGCCGTGGTGCCACTCTTATCCTTATATATGGTCTCAGACTCGCACCAAATACACACATCTGGGTCATACTTTTTAACCCAGGCAACAAAGTTGTTGTAGTTGTTATGCTGGTCGCTAATCATACCATTCTGGATATTCCAATAGAGCACACGCAGATTTCCGTCATCACTCCAATCATTGACTCTGCGAGCCTCGATTTTGTCAATATAGATGCCAGGAGAACCCGATGCGCTACTCTTCTGGAATGAGATTATTGTTGAGTTGGTTGCGCCACTTATCGTCACTTCAAGCTGGTTCCATTGGTTAGCAACAGTTGCGGCAGAGGGGATAAATACCTTGTCTGCAACAACCATCGAAGCTGCCTTCGAAATGGTGCTGCTATAGGTAAGATTGCCTGTCGAAAGCGATATGGGCTGACCATTTACCTTTGCCTCCTTGATTACACCGCCATACATAGTCGACATTTCGAATGTATCAGCAAACTTCTCCTGAAGAGCAAAGTCAACTTTTACCACGACATCGCCTATTCCCTTCATATTTGCCATTGCCGGCAGACGAACGATTCCGCGGGCGTAGGAGATTCCCACACCGAGACATCCTGCGAACTCCTGTGTACGGAAGAGCATTCCCCAGTCGCGGATATTACGGCTATCAATATAGTTATCTGTTACCTGGTGCGAAGTTGCGACAGTGCTTGACTTTACAGCATTCCAATCATCCGCCTGGAAATATGCCGAGCCGGGATTATTGTAGTCAACTTGAGTGAAGGCCTCCTCGTAGCCCGTACGATCGAGGCAATTATTCTTTGTCACAGCAGTGCCATCGGGAGCAAAGCCCTTACCTTCACTTCCCTTTACGGGATCACCACCCCAAACAAAGTTGTCGAAGGCCTCGTAGAAGGCAATATCCTCCTCGCAAGCGTACTCCGCATCGATGGTATGAACCTCACCAGCAGCGAGAGTCAACGGCTCGGTCGTGATAAACATCGCACCACGATCCTTGTCGCAAATCGAGATCTCCAAGCCCTGCGAATAGGTGCCCGGGGCAACCATCACACGGAAGTGGGTATTCTTCGAGCTGCTCAGCTGCACAAAACTGCCACTATTGGTACAGTTAAGCACGGCGAAATCCACTCCGTTATTCACCGAGTACTCACCCTTCGAAGTGAGCAGAGTCGAGATACCTGCAATGGCTCTGCCAGTGGGGCTTGCAACCTTAACCGACGAGATCTTGGCCGAGCCCTTCAGACGAAGGTAGACGAGCGCAAAACCGTCATTAAAGATCAGCTTATTGCCATTCTCCTTTGTATACGAGGCATACATCGGGAAGGATTTGATGTTTGCAATAGCTGTGTGGTAGATCTGCGAGTAGGGCAACTTAACCTCGTTACCACCTCCTAGCCACTTGCTGGAGTTGGAGGTAAGAAGAGTTGCCGAGTAGCTCTCTGCTTCGGCTACCTCAACATAGGGTCGCGGGGTCTTCTCGTCGGTAAACTCAACCTTGTAGCTCTTGCCGTTCATCTGAACGCTTGACGTTGCCCAATCACGAGCCTTCATATTGGTCGCAGTACGGGTTGCACCCTCCTTCTCCTTAAGGTAGAAACGCACCTTGCCGTCCACGACCTTGATATCCTCATACTCCTCAACCTTATCGTTGCCACCGTTGTTGGGATCATCTTCGTTACCGGGCTCATTACCCGGCGTCGGATCCTCTCCGCAAGCTACGCTAAAAGCGAGTAAGGGAAGAATAGCGAAGGTCGTAAGCACTCTTATAATTGTTTTTACATTAAACATAATCAGTTTAACATCAATCTATTACAACTTAAAGTCTACAATAACGGGGCGGTGATCTGACGGATCTCTGAACGAAGTGTGGTACTCCCACGGCTGCAACTCATCTACCCAATCGTCCATCAAGACAATCGAGTTGGTGATGAGGTCGAACATCTTGGGCGATGCGTAGAGGATATCGATTCGAGCCGAGCCGTAGGTCGTTGTGAAGAAGTGGCTATCATCCTTAGGGTAGCGGTCGCTCACAACATCCTTCAAGTTGGTATTCTCCTGAATATGCTTATGGGGCAGATAATATGTCGAGTGGAGAGACGAACCATAGAACCACGCATCGTGCGGCGAGCGCGAGTTGGTATCACCTCCCAACAGCCAATACTCCTCATCGGCATACTTTGAGTTGTTCACCGTCTTCTTAACGATATACTTCATCTCATACTCACGGAAGTAGTTACCCTCATTGTTGGCCTTACTTGCAGCCTGATCTGCCGAACTTGTGCCGGGAGCGTATGCCTGCGGCCATGGGTGGCAAGTAACCACGTTGATCCTCTTGCCATTTACCTCAATCTGGAAATGTCCTGCACCGTGCGATACATACTTTGCACCATACATACCTCCGTCATCGGTGTTGGTTATCTTTTGAATGGTCTGGATAGGATACTTCGAGGTGACGGTCTGCGGGTAGTTATCTCTGTTACCACCCACTGCAAAATAGGAGTGTCCATAGCGTGCTGCCACCTTATCCCAGTTATTAGGCAGATATTTCGACGATTGTGAAGTGCCCGACTTATCCTTGTAGATAGACTCCGACTCGGTCCAGATGCAGATGTCGGGGTCGTACTTATTAACCCACGCCACGAAGTTATCGTAGTTGTTGTGCTGGTCGGCAATAATACCGTTCTGGATATTAAACAGAAGCACACGCAGATTGCTGTCATCCTTCCAATCCTTAATCTTGCGCACCTCAACCTTATCGAGATACATACGCAGGTTACTGCCACTCTCGGTGGCATTCTGGAAGACAAGACGTGTACCATCGGTTGCTCCAGTGATTGTCACCTCGAGTTCATTCCATCTGTTCTCTCCTGTTGCCGATGTAGGTTTGCGGAAACTGCTATCAATTGGAAGCGAGAGCTTTGCGGTAGCCGAACTATAAGTTCTATTAACGGCATTCAACTCTACACTGCGGCCATTGATTGTGGCATTCTTAATCGCACCGCCATACACAGCCTCAACATTAACACGACCGGAAAAAGAGCTCTGCAAAGCGAAGTGGATCTTAACCTTCACATCGCCGATACCCTTCATCGCCTTTGTATTGGGCAGAGCGACCACTCCGCGGCTATCGCTTGCACCCACAACCACATAGCCCGGATGCTCCTGGACACAGTACATATAGAACCAGTCTCCGATATTTCGGCTGGCCACATAGCTATCCGAGAGCTGATGTGCATCGGCCACCGTCTTGCCCGAGACTTCATCCCAACTCTTAGGCTGAATAAGGCCTGTACCCGGATTGTTGTAGGCAACCTCCGCAAAGGCACTCTCGTAGCCGGTGCGGGTGAGACCCGAATCCTCATCGACCTGAGCCGAAGAGGGCGAGAATCCATATCCCTTCGAGCCCTTCATCACATCGCCACCCCATACGAAGTTATCAAAGCCCTCATAGAAGACAAGGTCATCCTCACAGGCATAACTCTTGTTGATGGAGTAAACATCACCGGCGGCCAGGGTCAGAGGCTCGGTGGTGAAGAACATAGCTCCGTGCTCCGAGTCGCAGACCGAAATCTTCAGACCCTCGGGGTATTCGCCGGGAGTCACCATCAGGCGGAAGTTTGAGTTCTTCGAGTCGGTAAGTTGCACAAACTCACCTTTATTGGTACAGTTCAAAACCACGAAATCCATACCCTTCTGCACAGCGAATGTGCCATTTTTAGCCACAAAGTCCGAACGTCCGGCCAGAGCCTCTCCCGTGGGGTTTTCGACCTTCACCGATGATATCTTGGCCGTACCTCTCAACTTGAGCAGAACCATTGCAAAGCCATCATTGAAGATAAGTTTGTTACCGATACTCTTCGAGTATGAGGCATACATCGGGAACGACTTGATGCTTGCGATTGCCGTGTGGTAAATCTGCGAATGGGAAAGATTGATATCCTTGGTGGTCGATTCGCCATACCACTTATTCGATGCCGAGGTGACCAGAGTGGCATTATAGCTACCCGCCTTTGCAACCTCAACATATGGGCGAGGTGTCTCCTCGTCCGAAAAGGCCACCTCATAACTCTCTCCATTCATAATGACACTCGACTTTGCCCAATCGCGAGCGGTCATATTGGTTGCGGTACGAGTTGAACCCTTCTTCTCGATAAGGTAGAAACGTACCTTTCCGCCCACTACCTTGATATCCTCATAGGAGCCATACTCCTCCTCAATATCTTTATCGGGCTTTATGTCAGAGTCATCGGGACCCACCTCACAAGAGGTGCAGAGTGCTACAATCGGCAAAATTGCCACAGCTGTAAAGACTCTCTTTACTGTTTGAAAATCGAAGTTCATTGTAAGTTAGTTTTTTATGTTAGTATTATTAATCCTCCGGGTATGCTGCAACAAAGAGATTGCGTTGACGAATCTCATCCCTAATTGCGTAGAGGTCGCTCAAGCGGACATCTCCCACAACGTATGAAGAGGAGTCGCTGATGTAGCTCTCGCGCACCTTCTGAAACTTGAATAGAGCCAAATCCTCCTTGCTTGAGTAGCGCAGATAGATACGGAATACAAAGTCATCGGTATGCTCAGGCACAACCTCGGCATTGAGCTTCTTATACTCATACTTATAGTTGTAGTGGCAGGCCATAATATCGCTCAGCACAGCCGAGCCTGTGGGATAACCACCCGCACCTCGGCCAAACATAAACTGCTTGTAGTAGAACTTGCCTTTGATAACCACTCCATTGAACTCATCCTCGACACTATATATGTATTTATCGCGCGAAATCAGGTGTGGCATAACGCTCATAACCATCCTTCCATCGGGGAGCTTCTCAACGTGTGCTACCAGCTTTATGCGGCGTTTCTTCTCGGTGGCAAAGCGTATATCATCCTCGCTCATCTTCGAGATACCGTAGACAAATATCTTCTCGGGCGAGACGTAGCGGCCAAACGCGTGCATAGTGATTATAATCAGCTTGAAGAGGGAGTCGAAACCATCAATATCGAGCGAGGGATCCGACTCGGCAAAGCCCAACTCCTGCGCCAACTTCAAGGCTGCCGGATAGGACATATTATCGTTAAAAATCTTCGAAAGGATAAAGTTCGAAGAGCCATTCAGGATACCCTTGACCGACACCAGCAGATCGTTGTCGTAATACTCCTCAAGATTACGGATTACGGGGATGCTACCACACGCCGAAGCGTCATAGAGCAGCGGCACCTGCTTTTCGCGCTGAATGGCGATAAGCTCCTCGAGGTGATAGGCCAACATCTTCTTGTTGCCCGTGACCACGGGTATACCACTCTCGAGTGCACGGCGCACAATTTGGTACGAAGCCTCGGCATTGTCTATAAGCTCGACCACAAGGTTAATCTCGGAGTCGTTAAAGATGTCGTCCGGATTATCGGTAAAATCGGCCTTCACACCACGCTCTTTGGTGATGTCACGCACACAGATTCGCTTGATGTGTGCCTCCTTGAGTCGAGTCTCCTCGAGAACATCATACAGACCTCGACCCACGGTACCGAAACCGAAGAGTCCTATGTTAAGTACACCTCTGCTGTTCATATTCTATCTCTGCATAAAGTTGGTAATAATCTCATTAAGTTGTTCGTGCTCGACCAAAAAACCATCGTGGCCAAACTCCGAATTGATGATATGATACTCCACATCGGGGATATTTTGAACCATTACCTCGTGGTCCGAGGGCGGGAAGAGAATATCCGAAGTTATAGACACCACCAACACCTTCGGCCGGATTCCACCCAACACCTCCTCGAGCGTACCTCTGCCACGTGAGAGATTGTGCGAATCCACCGCCTGCGAGAGGCGATAGTATGAATAGGCATTAAATCGGCGGCGAAGCTTTTCGCCCTGGTGTTGTTGATATGTCGTAGCGCGATAACCGCGTAGTTTTTCGTTGTCGGGATCCTGCTGTGTGCGGTCATAGGCGATACCTCCGCGGTAACTGAGTAGTGCGATACTTCGCGCTACAGCCATTCCGGCCGCTCCGGCATCCTCCCTACGTTCACCAAAAGATTGGTCAGCCTCGATAGCCATACGTTGCGATTCGTTGAAGGCAACCGCCCACGGCTTCGAGCAGGGTGTGGTGGCGATAAAGGCAGCTCGTTTTGCAAAATCGGGACATTGAACGACCCACTCCATACACTGAAAACCGCCAATTGAACTACCGATGAGAAGCTCCACCTGCTCGAGGCCCAATCTCTCGGCCAGCAGACGGTGGCAATAGACCATATCCCTCACCGTAATCTCAGGGAAGTCGCCATACCACCTCTCTCCCGTCTGCGGATTAACCGACAGCGGGCCGGTGGTGCCATAGTGCGAGCCGAGAAAGTTGGCGCAGACCACAAACCAGCGTTCGGGATCGAGGAAGCGACCACTCTCGACCGTATGCTCCCACCACTCTGCAACCTCCGAATTGGCGGTCAGGGCGTGGCAGACCCAGATGACATTATCCTTCGCCGGCGAGAGGGTGCCGTAGGTTGAGTAGGCGATGGTAAGGTCGGGAAGGGTAGCTCCACACTCCAACTTTACCTCTTGGTCAAAATATGCGTATTGTATAGCCATTTCTATTCGTTAAGGGCTGCGGCAAATGCCTGCTCGAAATCATCAATCAAATCCTCGACATTCTCCAATCCGGCCGACAAGCGTAGCAATGTCGGCGAGATACCAACGGCCGCCAAGTCCTCATCACTAAGCTGCTTGTGAGTGGTCGAGGCGGGGTGGGTGATTACGGTTATCGAGTCACCAATCATCGTCATATTGGCTACCAGCTTGAGCGATTCGACAAAGCGTACCGTAGTGTCGAGTGACCCCTTCAGTTCAACGGTCAGCACGGCGCCTGCTCCGTGGCGGAAGTACTTTTGAGCCATCTGGTGCGAGGGGTGATCATCAAATCCCACGTAGCTAACCCTCTTCACGAGCGGATGCTCGCGGAAATACTCTGCCAGGCGGCGGGTAGACTCTACCGAATGCCTCACGCGCAGTGAAAGGGTCTCGAGTCCCAGCTGCATAAGGTAGGAATCAAAGGCCGAGGGCGAACATCCGAAGTCGCGCAGACCATCCACCCTACACTTGACGATATAGGCCATATTACCGAAGGTCTCATAGAACTTCAGGCCGTGGTAGCCCTCCGAGGGCTCACACAGTGCGGGATACTTGCCGTTGCCCCAATTGTAGGTACCACCATCGACAATCACGCCGCCCATAGCTGTACCGTGGCCATTGATCCACTTGGTGGCCGACTCTACAACGATATCGGCTCCCCACTCTAAGGGTCGGCAGAGATAGCCACCTGCTCCGAAGGTATTATCGACAACAAATGGCACATCGTGGCGATGAGCCATCTCGGCAATAGCCTCCAGATCGGGCACATTGCAGCCCGGATTGCCCATAGACTCAACATAGATAGCCTTGGTGCGCTCGTCAATGAGTTTCTCCAGCTCCTCAACGCTCTCATCCTTTGCCAGACGGCAGTCGATACCGAGCTTACGGAACGATATCTTGAACTGGTTGAATGTTCCGCCGTAGAGGTAGGGCGATGCAACGATATTATCGCCACAATCGGCCAGCGAGGTGATGGCTATAAGTTGAGCCGACATACCCGATGAGAGTGCCAACGCTCCGACACCTCCCTCGAGGGCGGCAATACGCTCCTCGTATGCAGAGGTTGTAGGGTTTTGCAGTCGGGTATATATATTTCCGAACTCCTTAAGTTCGAACAGACGCGCCGCATAGTCGCAGGTGCGAAAATGGTATGCTGCCGTGGGGTATATGGCCACACCGCGCGACCCTGTATGGTCGGGATGGTAACCCCCGTGTATCTGGAGCGTCTCGAAACGCAACTTCTTCTCTGACATCTTTATTGGTTTTTATGATTTTATACTTCACATCAAAGATCGACCCGCTACCTCGATGCTACCGAATTATCGCTGATGGTTCCCATCGAGTCGAGGGCCCAGGTACCGTGCGCACGCAACACCTGCTCGATGATATCGCGAACACATCCCTTGCCACCGCCGAATTGCGAGACATAGCACGAGGCCTCGATAATCTCCGAAGCGGCATCGGCCGGACATACGGGCAGCCCCACCAAACGCATACACTCCAGGTCGGGAATATCATCGCCGACATATATCGTATTGGCGAGGTTTACTCCCTCCTTTTGGGCAAACTCGTGGATTGCCTTAATCTTATCCATACAGTTGGTGTATAGATTCTCAACACCGAGACGCTGCATACGCGAGGCCAGCAGTGAGCCAAAGCCGCCCGAGATGATGCAGACCTTATATCCGTGCTTGATTGCATAGGAGAGTGCATAGCCATCCTTGGCATTATAACGGCGCAGAAAATCGCCATCGGGCAGTGGCATAATGCTGCCATCTGTCATCACACCATCCACATCGAAGACAAAGGCCTCGACCTCGGCTAATCTCTCTTTGAAGTTTCTTTCCATATATTTTGGCTTATATTTTTGTAAATCTCTTGTAGTTCGGGTCTGTCGCCCAACATCCCCAGGTGTCGTTCGATAGTCACCCTGTCATTACGCTTGGCCGGGCCGGTCTGTACTGCCGAGGGGTTGCCACTCTCGACAGCTTTACGTGCCGTCTCGGTAATCAGTGGCACGATAGTCGAAAAGGGCAGCCCCACACTCTGCACCACCCCTGCACCCGTAGCGTAGAGGTGATTGACAAAGTTGCAGACCACAACACCTGCCAGATGAGCCTGCGAGCGCATCTGTGAATCAGCTTCGATAACCGTTTCGCTCAACTGCCCGGCAAAGGCCTTAACCTCGGCAAGCAACGCCTCATCTGCAGCCTCGACAAAGAGAGGAATCTCTCCAAAATCAACCCGGCGACCCGCAGTGAAGGTCTGCAACGGATAGACCACAGCTCGGTGTACAAAGCGTGAAGGTATCGCATCGAGAGGCTGTGAGCCTGCGGTATGGGCAACCACCGCATCTTCAGGGATTGGCAACGCCTCAAGCAGAGGCGTGATTGCCGAGTCGGAAACGGCAACCAAATAGAGGTCGGCATCGGCCAAAAGTGCGGGGTCATCACTCCACCCACACCCCGCGAGTTGGGCCACAGTCCTACCTCGCTCGGGGTTACGCGCAAAGATTTGACACACCTCGAAGCCACGCTCGGGCAACACCCGCGCAAAGGCCTCGGCAACATTGCCACTTCCTATAACGACAACCCTCTTCACGACTACTCCACGTTTTGAATATCTACCAACTTCACATTTTGTTGTGACTCGCGTGCACCATCCTTGATGCGCTCCAACTCCTCGCTCACACGCTCAATCTCGGCACTCGAGCAGAGGTCTATGTTTGTTGTTCCGGTATGCTCGACCGCCTCCAGAATGTTGTATACCGTGAAGGATGCCACATCCTTGGCCGGCACAAACGAATCCTCGAAACCCTTACCCTCCGAAGGCAACTCGAGGAGCTGTTCAGCCTCGACCAGCGAGCGCAACACCGAATTGACAATTCGTGTAGGCAGGTTTAACTCACGCCTCAACTCCGAGAGAGAGATAGCCCCCTTGCCCGCCGTAAAGTGGCGTATCGTGACCAGCATAGCGGCGAGCAGAACCTTACGGCGCGAGTCGTAGCTGATATGTAGTGATTCGCGCTCCTCATCAAACTTGTCGATATTCTGGTATGCAAAGGCCAACTCGCCACCAAACAGAAGTATCATCCACGAATACTGCACCCACATCAAAAAGAGTGGCAGTGCCGCAAAACTTCCGTAGATGGCGTTGTAGGAGGTCATCAACACCTGAAGGTAGAGGTATCCCCACTGGAAGAGGATAAATGCCGTACCGGCAACGATACCCGCCATAACGGCCGAGCCGATACGCACTTTGGTATTGGGGATAACGTAGTAGAGGAAGGCGAACATCACCCACATCACCACTATCGACATAAACCTCGAAACCCAGCTCACCCACGCAGCATCTATACCGCCAAAGATACTCTGCGCATAGGTATTGATTCCGTTGGCTGCAGCCCAGAGTATGGGTGCCGCGACAACCACGGCGATATAGTCCGAATACTTGCGGGCAATGCTACGGGTGGAGGTCACCTCCCAGATATTGTTGAAGGCATCCTCAATAGAGCCAAAGACACGAATCACCGCCCAGAAGAGGGTAATGATACCGACCGCCGCAACAACTCCACTCTTGGTATTCTCCAGAGCCTTATTCGCAAACTCAACCACATAATCGACAATCTCGGGATTCTTCGGGAAGAGTGAGTAGAGGTTTGCAATCAAATCCTCGATAATACCGAAACCCTTGACGATGGCAAAGACCACTGCCAGGATTGGAACTATCGATATCAGGGTGTAGAAGGTGAGCGCGGCACAACGCACCAGCGTTCCGTGCTCCTGTAATCCGCGGGCCGTGTAGAAGAACAGTTTATACTGCCGCACCAGCCAATTGAGCCACGCAGAGCCAAACTCCTTATGAAAAATCGTGACCGTAAAAAACTCTTTGATGCCCTTTGACGACATAGCTATAATCTTTGTTTGAACTACCAAAGGTAGTTATTTTAATCGTATAACCAAAAATTTTGAGCCTACAGTTGTAAAGGCAACCCTCTCGCGGCCACCCTCGCGAAGCCCCGTCATAGCCACAATACGCTCGGTCGAATAGGGAAAATCGCGCTTGAGAATCTGCACTTTCCGACCCTTCATCTCGCGCTTGAGACGCTTGGGGTCAAAGGTCTCGATACGCTCGATTTCGTATATGCGACCAAGTACCCCTTCAGGCCGCTCCACGGCAAAACCATAACCGTTTTCACTCCAAATATCGGCCTTGCCCGCAAGGTGAGCCCTCGCCAGACGGCACTTCTGCAACGCCACATCGGGCTGCACCAGCCAATGGTATTTCTCAGCCTCAAACTCGGATATCGGAAGCTCGGCCAACTCAGCCGCATCAACCGCATAACTACCTATACCTAAAGCTGTTGCAGTAATCCCACCTCCATTGTTTTCACCGATATAGATAAGCACCTCCTTGCACTCGTCACCGAGCGAAACGACCTCCACCGAAGATCCATCAAACAGACGCAATGCCTCATCGACATCGAACATCGGCGAGGCCTTGATACACACTTTGTCGGCAATCTCACACAGGCGCGGCATCAACGAAACCATATCGGGCGAGCAATCTTCGAGCCGTACAAGTTTTTCACCCTTTTCACCACGGCGGTCGGGATCGGCGTAGCACCAATCAAAGTGATCACAACACTCGGCCACAAACTTCGCCGAATCGGCACAGACGACCTCGATGTTTTCTGCACCCAAACGCCTGAAATTTTCGCGAGCAACCTCCGCTAAAACCTCATTTCGCTCGATGGTGACCACCCTCTCGAATCGCTTTGAGAGGTAGAGCGCATCCACCCCCAATCCACAGGTCATATCGAGCACCGACACTCCCTCAAGAGGTTTATGAGCAGCACACTCCTCGCTCGAAGATTGCTCAAAGGCGAGCGAAGGGATAATACAACGTGTCTCAAAATATGAGGGCAGCTTCTTCTGTGCACGACCCAGATACTTAATCTGCGTGGCCACCTCGGCAGCGTATGCGACACGCTTATCGAGAGCCACATCGAGCGGATCGCGCGAGATATTTTCATCAATAGCACCCCGCACCGCCTCATCACAGAGCAGTCTATATTGTTCGAGAGTTATCATAGCGGCAAATTTACCGATTTTTTCGTTTCGAGATATCGCAAAATCGAGGTTATTGCTATTGCAATACCATAAATTATCCACACCGCCCACGCCGAAAGCGAAATCTCGACTGCCGACCACTCCCTGCTGGCAGCCCCTTCCACCACAACATTCAACACCTCACCAATGGTAGAAAGTAGCGCACCAACCACACCGATAAACGGGGTAAACGGCAACAAAATCCACAGAACGGCCAAGATGATTATTGCGTATGCGCAGAGTATCACTATCGGATTGAGCAGAATACCCACAAGCGACACCGTACCGAAGGTGTACGCCACCAACGGCATTGTCGCGATAGCCGAGACTGCACCCACAACCACTGTTGCCATCAGCGCATCCAACCACCATCTGCCCGAGCGCAGAGCCCGCATCAGCGGCACACCCCACACAACGATTGCAGCCACAGCGACAAAGGAGAGTTGAAAACTCACATCAAAGAGATAGTCGGGACAGTAGACCAACATCACAAATGCGGTGAATGCCAGCGTATTGAGCGATACATACGCCGAGGATGTGGCTACCGTAGCCTGCAGAGCCGTAAACATCACCGCCGCCCTCACCACACTCGGCGAAAATCCACACATCGCAGCGTAAATCCATATCGGCACCACCACTGCCACAGCACGTATAATCTGGCCGTGCCGCACCAGCGGCAACCAGGCCAACAGCAGGTTGAAGAGTAGAAATACAATACCTATATGCAGACCCGATACCGCCAGGATATGCGAAGCTCCTGCCCGTGCGTATGCCTGCCTCAACTCGGGGGTCATACCCCTGCGGTCACCCACAGCCATAGCACCGACAACAGCTGCCGCATCACCCCTCAATCCAAGTCTTTCCAACCGCTCGATGGCTGTGGTGTGCAGTGTATGTCTTGTGAGATGTTCGACCCTCATAATATCATCAGCCCGCAGAAAGAGCGTTCCGGCAAAGCCTCGGCGCGACATCAGCCGACCATAGGAGCCAAAGTTCTCGGGGAAGGGAAGAATACGACCGAGAGCCTCGAGACGGGTAGCAAAACCGGCCTTGACAAGGGTGTCGAGATAGAGGTTTACACGCTCTTCGGACGCGCTGACAACCCCACCTTCCTCATACTCTGCAATCCGTGCCGGCATCACTGCAAACCCTCTGCGTACCACCGGATTATCCTCAATATCGAGTGTGAGATACACCCTCTTCCCGGTCGGCACCTGCGACTCGAAGCTGCGCAGTGTGACCATCACCCCGCCGAAGAGAATAAGAGCGGCAGCGATGCAGAGATTTGATATGCGTGAGTGGAGAGATATCGCCGCCAGAGCGACACTGAGAATCAACCCGCCCCACAAGGCCCACCACGGTAACCACACCGCATCAAAGAGCGCAACTCCCGCTATAAATAGCAGTGTAGCAACCACCATAGGATGTCTGTTTGTAGCGGGTCTGGTCATCTTGGCACTCGGGCTTAACGGTAAGCAGTTTTCGGGAATAAAGATATAAAAAATATGTAGATTTGAAGGCACTTTACACAGTGTTTTGTGGACAGAATGTAGTGAAGTATGGCAGAGTATGGCTGACAATGGTGTTAATGCAGTTTGGGTTAAGAGAGTTGAGGACGTAGTTTTTTGGGCACAGCGTTAATTGCAGCGTTAATTGGTGTGATCACGGCTGAAGAGCCGTAGACAGCTCTGCCCTCGCTTCTGGCAGGGGCTTTGGTAGCGATAAGTAGCAACCGAGTAGACTATTCCAGTTGGGGTGTAGAGGTGTAGAATTGTATATAATTACCACTATTATTTACATCTCCAAACTCATTAAACACCCTATTCAAATCCACGTCAAACCTCACCACCCCCCACTCGCCACTATTTTTTTTGACTAAAAATCAAAAAAATCGGGCTTTGTGGTTGGAAGTTACAAAAATTTATTACCTTTGCACCGCAATTGTTGCCCAGGTGGCGAAATGGTAGACGCGCTCGTTTCAGGTGCGAGTGTTGAGAGACGTGCA
>JBGUTM010000182.1:0-2562 GCA_045133075.1 Alistipes sp.
ATGGTATCTTTTTCTGCAAAGTAATCAGGGCAAGGCGACAAAAAAATAGGGCGAGAAAAACTCCGTTTCTCGCCCATAATTTAACGACTAAAAAGCGCCACTTTTTGCATCATTACCTAATTTTGAATAGTGTTATTTGAATTTTACATCATTCCCATACCTCCGGCAGGCATAGCCGGCATTGCGGGTTGCTCGACCTTCTTCTCGGCAAGCACACACTCGGTGGTCAGGAACATCGAAGCAATCGAAGCAGCATTCTCCAGTGCCACACGCGACACCTTGGTCGGGTCGATGATACCCGCCTCGAACATATCCTCGTAGCGGTCATCACGAGCATTGTAGCCGAAGTTACCCTCGCCCTCCTTGACCTTATTCACCACTACCGAGCCTTCACCGCCTGCATTAGCCACAATCTGGCGCAGCGGCTCCTCGATAGCTCGCTTAACAATCTGGATACCGGTAGTCTGATCCTCATTCTCGCCCTTAAGCTCCTCGAGGCACTCCACGGCGCGGATATATGCCACACCACCACCCGGAACGATACCCTCCTCTACGGCGGCACGGGTTGCAGCCAGAGCATCATCCACTCTATCCTTCTTCTCCTTCATCTCAACCTCGGTTGCGGCACCAACATAGAGGACTGCCACACCACCGGCCAACTTGGCCAGACGCTCCTGCAACTTCTCGCGGTCGTAGTCCGACTTCGAAATCTCAATCGAGGCACGAATCTGAGCCACGCGAGCCTTGATAGCCTCCTTATCACCTGCGCCATCAACGATGGTTGTATTCTCCTTGGTGAGGGTCACCTTCTCGGCCGTTCCGAGAACGTCCAAAGTTGCATCCTCCATCTTCATACCCTTGTCGGTCGAGATTACGGTTGCACCCGTAAGGATTGCGATATCCTCCAACATCTCCTTGCGGCGGTCACCGAAGCCCGGAGCCTTGCAGGCTGCAATCTTGAGCGTACCGCGCAGTTTATTTACAACCAGAGCCGAAAGAGCCTCGCCATCGACATCCTCGGCGATGATCAGCAACGAACGACCACTCTTTGCCACCGGCTCGAGCACGCCCATCAACTCCTTCATTGTCGAGACCTTTTTGTCGGTGATAAGGATGAAGGGATTCTCGAGTTGAGCCTCCATCTTCTCGGTGTCGGTCATAAAGTATGCCGAGATATAACCGCGATCGAACTGCATACCCTCGACAACCTCCACGTGAGTCTCGGTACCCTTGGCCTCCTCCACGGTGATTACACCCTCGTTATTGACCTTGGCCATAGCCTCGGCAATAAGTTTACCGATATTGTTATCGTTGTTGGCCGAGATAGTAGCCACCTGCTCAATCTTCGAGAAGTCGTTACCCACGACCTGGCTCTGCTTACGCAACGAAGCGACAACCTCTGCCACAGCCTTATCCATACCACGCTTGAGATCCATCGGGTTGGCACCCGCAGTTACATTCTTCAGGCCTACGCTGATAAGCGACTGGGCCAGCACGGTTGCGGTGGTCGTTCCATCACCGGCATCGTCATTGGTCTTGGCAGCAACCTCCTTGACCATCTGTGCACCCATATTTGCAAATGGGTCCTCCAACTCTACCTCCTTGGCTACCGAAACACCATCCTTAGTAACCTGCGGAGCACCGAACTTCTTGTCGATAATCACATTGCGTCCCTTGGGACCAAGGGTTACCTTCACTGCATTTGCCAACGCATCGACACCCTCCTTCAGAAGGTCACGCGCCTCTACGTTATATTTAATCTCTTTTGCCATAATTTTTTAGTCTTTAAGGGTTTATTACTTCTCAACCACAGCCAGGATATCCTGCTGCTTCATCATAAGGTAGTCCTCGCCATCAATGTGGAGCTCGGTGCCGGCATACTTGCCGTAGAGCACCTCATCGCCAACTTTCACCTCCATCTTCACATCGGCGGTGCCGGGGCCTGCTGCTACAACCTTACCTGCCAGGGGTTTCTCTTTTGCTGTGTCGGGGATAATAAGACCTGATGCGGTCATCTCTTCTGCCGGATTGGGCTTTACCAATACGCGATCCGAAAGGGGTTTTACGTTCATAGTTGTTTCTGTTTTTATTATTGTTTGTAATTTTTTCTGTTTGGTTTTAGTTTGAGCAATCTGTATGCCAAAGGGCGAAATTATGAAAACTCTGACAAATAGCGATATCTCTGACATAAATTTTTGCCATTTTGGCAGAAAAAGGCTAAATTTGCCTAAACGAAACACCTTAAACCAAACCAATATGAAACGGCTATATCTCATACTTCTGGCCTGCCTCATTACGGGATTTGCCCACGCCGAGAGTTTTGCTCCGGCAGAGATGGCCCATCCGCGACTAATCCTCAAGGCGGGAGATTTTGACAATGTGCGCACCCTTATCGAGAGTGACTCGGTGGCTATGCGCCTGCATAACGAGGTCGCATATCGTGCGAAGTGGGTACTGAAGCAACCCACCAACAAGAGAGTCCAAACCGGCAAACGTATCCTCTCCGTTTCGCGTAGTGTGCTGGAGAGGGTGACATTTCTCTCGTATATGTACCACATCACA
>JBGUTM010000183.1:0-6016 GCA_045133075.1 Alistipes sp.
TCGATATTCCTCGGAGAGTGGGAGAGCCGCCCCGCATACGCCGCAATGGATGCCGAGGGCAGTGTAACTCTTAAATTTTTGAACGAATAATCTAACTCAAAATATGAAACAATATCTCGACCTATTGCGCAGAATCAAGGAGGAGGGAGTGGTCAAGAGCGACCGCACCGGCACCGGCACCAAGAGTGTCTTCGGCCACCAGATGCGTTTCGACTTGAGCGCAGGATTCCCCCTGCTCACCACCAAGAAGGTCTTTCTGAAGGGCGTTATTCACGAATTGCTGTGGTTCCTCTCGGGCGATACCAACATCAAGTATCTGGTCGAAAACGGAGTACACATCTGGGATAACGATGCCTATCGCTATTATAACGAGCTCTGTATTCGCCACGGCGTTCTGCCCGTCAGCCGCGAAGATTTTCTCGCCGCTGCAGGCATTGAATCTCCGATTGTGGGCTACCGCTTCGGCGACCTAAACCACGTCTACGGCTACCAGTGGCGTCATTGGGACAAGTCGGAGGATGGCTCCTTCGTAGACCAGATTGCACAGGTTATCGAGACCATCAAGCACAATCCCGACTCGCGCCGTATGATTGTCTCGGCGTGGAATGTTGCCGAAGTCGAGGATATGGCTCTGCCGCCGTGTCACGTCTTGTTCCAATTCTATGTGGCTGACGGCCGCCTCTCGTGCCAGCTCTACCAGCGCAGTGCCGACACCTTCCTCGGTGTACCTTTCAATATCGCTTCCTACGCTCTACTGACGATGATGATTGCGCAGGTGTGTGGCTTGCAGGCCGGTGAATTCGTTCACACACTTGGCGATACCCACCTCTACCTCAACCACTTGGAACAGGTAGACGAACAACTCTCGCGCGAGCCACGACCGCTGCCCACGATGAAGCTCAATCCCGAAGTAGAGTCGGTATTCGACTTCCGCTATGAGGACTTCACCCTCGAGGGCTACGATCCCCATCCGACAATCAAGGCACCTATGTCGTTCTAATCCTATAATGCGAAGTTATGAAGGTCAGTGTTATCGTTGCCGTTGCCGAGAATGGCGTAATTGGAGATAAAAATTCGCTGCTGTGGCACATCTCGGAGGATCTGCGCAACTTCAAGCGCGTAACCTCGGGGCATCCCGTAATTATGGGTCGCAAGACCTTCGAGTCGCTGGGTCGTCCACTCCCCAACCGCACGAATGTAGTTATCACGCGCCAGAATATCACTATCGAGGGTTGCGAGGTTGCACACTCGCTCGATGAGGCTCTGGCAATGTTTCCTTCCGATGAGGAGCTCTTCGTAATTGGCGGAGCGCAGATTTTCGCGGAGGCTCTGCCTCGCGCCGACCGCTTCTACCTCACGCGCGTACATCATCCATACGAGGGTGACACCTCATTCCCTGCGTGGAACGAGAACGAGTGGCAGATGGTCGAGAGCGAACACTTCGAGCGAGGCGAGAAGTACGAGTACCCCTTCACCATAGAGGTCTACGAGCGCAAATAGCTTCTAAAGATATACTTACAATACAGACGGCTACACCTACAGCCGTCTGTTTTTCTCTTATCGCCGCTGTATCAGTCGCGGGAAGAGCCTGCGGAAACGAACAAGTGTCGAGGTGATGCTACCACCCGCCACGACCATAGTCACCGCCACGATAATCAGTGTTATGCCTACCAGATCGCGTGGCGAGAGCCTCTCGTGGAAGATTGTCACCCCGAAGACGAGAGCCGTCACCGGCTCCAGCGCACCGAGTATTGCCGTAGGTGTGGCACCGATAAGCTTTATGGCCGAAGTGGTG
The DNA here is from genome assembly GCA_045133075.1 of Alistipes sp. Lineage (GTDB taxonomy): Bacteria > Bacteroidota > Bacteroidia > Bacteroidales > Rikenellaceae > Alistipes. The sequence continues at coordinate 1,796 of JBGUTM010000183.1, forward strand.
CAGAGCAGCGATATGGCAGTAGGCAATAGAGCTAACAGAAAGAGATAGAGCCACATATACCACCTATCGGGCAGATGAAAGCCACCTGTTGCAAAGGAGCTTGCGGCGATGACTGCCCAGCCGAAGAGCAGGACATAGAACGACACCTTGATTGTCGCCATAGCCTTGAGTCGGCAGTTGTTTACACCTACGATATATATGGCATACGACAGAGCCGAGACCATCACCAGGAGAGTACCCCTGACCGAGAGGGTGCTACCATCATCCGCCTTGAAGAGCAGGCCTATACCGCCGAGAGCCATTACGATACAGAGCAGGGTCTGCAACGATAGCTTCTCGCGGAAGCAGATGAACATAATCACCGCCACCATAATCGGATATACGAAGAGCAGTGTGGATGCTATGCCGGCATCCATATAGGTATAGCTGCGAAAGAGGGTAAGCGAGGATAGGGCGAAGAGGAATCCGAAGGCGGCCAAAGGCGTGATGTCAGCCCGCTCAATACGGAAGTTGCGACCTCGGGCACGAACCATTATGGCGAGGATGGGGATAGCAAAGAGATAGCGGAAGAATAGCACCGCATCGGGGCTCAACCCATCCTTGTAGAGTGGTAGCGCAAAGAGTGGATTCATTCCGTATGTAGCGGCGGCAATGGCCCCGAGCAGATAACCTTTAACCTTGTCGTTCATAGCAGAAAGATTTCGTGGCAAATATAGTGCAAAATCTCGGAACGGCGAGCCGACAACCGCAGGTATTAAAAAAGCTACCCGCAAGACCGAGATAGAGCAAGCTCGTTCAAGGCAACTCTCCGGTATCACGGGTACTAAAATTCATACCCGCAAGACCGGTGGGGCTAAATGGAATAAAATAGATCCGTCTACCCAACACACGGTCGGGTAGACGGATTTGAAGAATTCAAGTGGGCCGTTAGATTACGCCCTGCTCGACCATACTCTTGGCAACCTTCATAAAGCCTGCAATGTTGGCGCCCTTCATATAGTTGATATAGCCACCCGGCTCGGTGCCATACTCGAGGCAAGCCTTGTGGATTGAGCCCATAATCTGGTGCAGTTTGGCATCGACCTCCTCGGCAGTCCAGTTGAGCTTCTGCGAGTTCTGGGTCATCTCCAAACCCGATGTAGCCACACCACCGGCATTCACTGCTTTGCCCGGTCCGTAGGGTATCTTAGCCTCGAGGAAACACTCGATAGCCTCGGGGCGGCAACCCATATTCGACACCTCGGCAACAATCTTCACGCCATTGGTAACCAACTGTGCGGCATCCTCGCCCGAGAGCTCATTCTGCGTAGCACACGGCATAGCGATATCGACAGCAACCTCCCAGGGCTTACGACCTGCGTGGAACTGCGCACCGGGGAACTTGGTGGCATAGGGCTCGACAACATCGTTGTTCGAAGCACGCAACTCAAGCATATAGGCAATCTTCTCCTCATCCAGACCGGCCTCATCGTAGATATATCCATCGGGGCCTGAGATGGTCACAACCTTCGCACCAAGCTCGGTAGCCTTCTTGGCTGCACCCCAGGCGACATTACCGAAGCCCGAGATGGCAATACGCTGACCTTTGATATCCATTCCCTCCTTTTCAAGCATATGGCAGAGGAAGTATACCGCACCAAAACCCGTAGCCTCGGGGCGAATAAGCGAGCCGCCGAAGGTCATACCCTTACCGGTCAGCACACCCGTATTCTCGAGGGCCAGCTTGCGATACATACCATAGAGATAGCCAATCTCACGTGCACCCACACCGATATCGCCTGCGGGAACGTCAGTCTCGGGGCCGATATGGCGCCACAACTCGGTCATAAAGGCCTGACAGAAGCGCATAACCTCACCGTTAGACTTACCCTTGGGATTGAAGTCCGAGCCTCCCTTCGCGCCACCCATAGGCAACGTTGTCAGGGCATTCTTGAATATCTGCTCGAAGCCAAGGAACTTGAGAATCGAAGGATTTACCGAGGGGTGGAAACGCAGACCTCCCTTGTAGGGACCTATGGCGTTATTGAACTGGATGCGATAGCCGGTATTGACCTGCACATCACCCTTATCATCTACCCATACGACCTTGAATGTAAATTGGCGGTCGGGCTCCACGATACGCTCAGCGATGCGGTTAGCCTCAAATTCGGGGTGTTGGTTATATGCCTCCTCTACGGTGGTCAGCACCTCTCGCACAGCTTGCAGGTACTCGTTCTCGCCGGGATGACGGCGCTCGAGTTCTGCCATTAGATTCTTAACATTCATAACTATATTTTGAAGTTTTAAGTGGTTGTTATTACAAATATAAGAAAATAATTAATAATTAGCAATGGGAGAAGTATTTTTTTTGTGGGGAGATTGAAAAGGCTGGGGCGAATGAAGAAACCTTGGCAAGACACCACGGGCACCACAGTTTCTACAGTTTCCCCAGAAAAAACAAGAAGAGGTGTCCCGAAACCCGGAACACCTCCTACAACACATTTAGGCTCGTTTAGAGCAGAGCGTCTACCTTTGCCTTGAGCGCATCCTTGCTGATAGCACCTACGTGCTTATCTACAACCTCGCCACCCTTGATAAATACGATGGTCGGGATGTTGCGCACCTTGTACTCGGCAACGATGTCGTCATTGTCATCAACATCGCATTTGCCGATGAGCACCTTGCCCTCATACTCGGCTGCGAGCTCCTCAACGATGGGAGCCACCATACGGCAGGGGCCACACCACTCTGCCCAAAAATCAATAACCACCGGCTGACCCGATGCGAGAACCTTAGCGTAGTTCTCATTTGTAATCTGTAATGCCATAATTTTAAGTTTTTGTTTAATTAGTATTTATGATATCGTGTATTTCAACTGATTATGCTGCAAATAATCTATCAGTTCGTTCGTCACCCCGACCTGGAATTTGCGCGAGAAGTGACGCAGGGTCACACCCTCGGCCTCATCGACAACAGTCAGACGTAGGGTAGCCTTACCCTTCGACTTCTTGACCACCGCACTCAATGACTTGACCAGGTCGTCATCTATAGCCGAGAGTGGCAGGGTAATGGTAATCTCCTTCATCGCATCGCGCATATCCGCGAGCTGATTTATCGAGTTGATACGGAACTCCAACTCATTGGGATCCTTGCCATAGGGTCGTTTCTGCACCTTTCCGCGGATACAGAGGTAGTAGTCGGGGAAGAGGTACTGACGGAACTTCTCAAAATCCTTCGAGAAGAGTGTAAACTCGTGACTTCCGGCATACCCCTCCAACTTAACACGGCCCCACGGGCGACCATCCTTGGTTGTGCGCATATCTATATTTGTAACAATACCGGCTACGGCTATCTCGCGACCCTCGAGCGGGGCGAGATTATCCAACTCGGGCAGCTCGGCATTGCACATACTATCAATAACTATGCGATAGTCATCCAGCGGGTGTGACGAAAGGTAAAGACCGATAACCTCCTTCTCCTTCTTCAGCCCCTCGAGCAGGTTCCAATCCTCGCATACGGGCAGCAGGGGTCGTTGCAGATCGACCATACCCGTATCGCCACCAAAGAGGCTCTGCTGGGCATTCTGCTTCTCGGCATTGAATCGCTGGCCATAGCGCATAAGCTGCTCGAGGAACGAAACTCCCGCAGCATCCATAGCAAAGAACTTGCTGCGCGAGAAGTCGCACAGCGAGTCGAAGCCGCCGGCATAGGCCATAGACTCCATACACTTGCGATTAACCACCGAGTAGTTCACTCTCTCGACAAAGTCGTAGATATCCTTGTAGCGTCCACCACGCTCTCGCTCATCAATGATTGATTGCGCTGCCGCCTCACCAACACCCTTAATTGCGGCCAGACCGAAGCGGATATCGCCCTTCTCGTTCGAAGAGAATCGCTGCATCGACTCATTCACATCGGGGTTAAGCACACTGATACCCATCGACTTACTCTCGCTCATATACTCCGTAAGCGAGGTAATATCGTAGATATTACTGCTGAGCAGTGCCGCCATATACTCCGAGGGGTAGTTGGCCTTGAGGTAGGCGGTCTGGTATGCCACCCACGAGTAGCAAGTTGCGTGCGACTTGTTGAAGGCATAGGATGCGAACTTCTCCCAATCCTTCCAAATCTTCTCGAGCACCTCAGGATCGTGGCCATTGGCCTTACCTCCATTGATAAACTTAGGCTTAAGTTCATCCAGTTTCGAGCGAATCTTCTTACCCATCGCCTTACGCAGCGTAT
>JBGUTM010000184.1:0-3902 GCA_045133075.1 Alistipes sp.
ACGCAACTGCGACATCTTAATCTTGCGCTCCTTCTCGGTAGTCAGCGCCTTCATAATGGGGGGCTGGATTACCGGCACGAGTGCCATATAAGAGTAAGCAGCAATAGCGATAGGACCGAGCAACTCGGGAGCCAGACGCGCTGTCAAGAAGATCGAGGTAGGACCATCTGCACCACCGATAATACCGATACTACCACACTCGTTGGGAGCAAACCCCAGAGCGTAAGCACCGATGAAGGTAGCGAAGATACCAAGCTGTGCAGCAGCACCCAGCAAGAAGCTCTTAGGGTTAGCAATCAGCGGACCGAAGTCGGTCATAGCACCTACACCTATGAAAATAAGACAGGGATAGATTCCGAGTTTAACTCCGAGGTACAAGATGTCGAGCAGACCTGCCTCGCCGTGAGCAAAGTGCTCCCAGTGAACGTGGCCACCTGCGAAGAACTCAGAGTGAAACATCTCTGCACCCGGCAGGTTGGTGAGCAACATACCGAAAGCGATGGGTAACAACAAAAGCGGCTCGAACTGCTTCTTGATTGCGAGGTAGAGGAGGAAGCAAGCGATGCAAATCATCACCGCCATCTTCCAACCACCCGGTGCAAAGAAGAGTCCGATTCCCGACTGATGAACGAAGTTACTCAGCGAGTCGAGAATAAAACTATTAGATTGTAAGAGTGATAACATAACGGCTACTCAATAACAAGTAAAACATCACCCTCCATTACGGTCGAGCCTGCAGAAACAAGCACCTGTTTAACAACACCACCACGCTCGGCGTCAATGTTGTTCTCCATCTTCATAGCCTCCAGGACTGCAACAGTCTGACCAGCAGCTACGCTATCACCCTCCTTAACTGCAACCGAAAGAACGGTGCCGGGGAGCGGACAGGTAACCTTGTAACCCGCAGCGGGAGCAGCGGCAGCAGCCGGCTTCGATGCGATGGGGGTCTTGGGAGTTACCGACAGACCGGTAGCCTCGGGAGCTGCAACTACCTGAGGCTTGGTTACGGGCTTACCCTTGCCACCCTCGATCTCGACATCATACTTGGTGCCGTTTACGGTAACGTGAGCAACGGTCGATGCCTCGTTTACATCGTCAATCTTTACATCGTAATGATTGCCATTTATCTTCAATGAATACTTTTTCATCTCTTATTTTTTCTTAATTATTTACGCTCAGGCAACTGAGTCAATCCGTGAATTTTAGAGTTCCAAGGCGAATACGCACGAGTGATTCGGTTGATGGTCAACGTTTCCGACTCGCGGTCGTGCAAATCGCTCTTGTAGAGTTTAAGTGCGGTAGCGATAGCTGCTGCCAACTCCTGGTCGCTGATAGCATCGTGCTCCTCAGCTACAGTAACAGCACCGGTCTCGGCAACCTTCTTCGCCTTCTTCTGGCGAGTAAATGCGGTACCCATACCCTTCATGATGAAGATAAGCAGCACGAGCACAACAAATACTACAGAAAAGCCAATAAGGGTCATCAGTCCCATCTCGCCCCAACCTACATTTGCAAATTTATCCATAAGTCAAAAATCGTTGATTACAAAGGAATGTTCGAGTGTTTACGAGCCGGGTTCTGCAAACGCTTGGTTGCAAGCGACTGCAAAGCACGGATAATGCGGAAACGAGTGTTGCGCGGCTCGATGATATCATCGATATAGCCGTAGCGAGCTGCGTTGTAGGGGTTCGAGAAGAGATCCTTGTACTCCTGCTCCTTCTCTGCAACGAACTTAGCCTTCTCCTCAGTATCGGTGAACTCAGCCAAAGCCTTAGCGTGCAATACCTCTACTGCGCCCGATGCACCCATAACTGCGATCTCAGCCGAAGGCCAAGCGTAGTTGATATCGCCACGGATGTGCTTCGAAGACATCACGATGTAAGCACCACCGTAAGCCTTACGCAGAGTAACGGTTACCTTAGGTACAGTAGCCTCGCAGTATGCAAACAGAAGCTTCGCACCGTGGGTAATAACGCCACCATACTCCTGAGTAGTACCCGGCAAGAAGCCCGGAACGTCTACGAGAGTTACGATAGGAATGTTGAAGGCATCGCAGAAACGAACGAAACGTGCAGCCTTGCGCGAAGCGTTGATATCGAGCACACCTGCCATAAACTTGGGCTGGTTAGCGATGATACCCACCGACTGGCCGTTAAAACGTGCAAAACCGGTGATAATGTTCTTTGCATAAGCAGCCTGCGACTCGAGGAACTCGCCATTATCAACAACAGCCTTGATAACCTCGTACATATCGTAAGCCTGGTTGGGGTTGTCGGGGATGATCTCGTTGAGCGAATCCTCCAGACGAGCGATGCTGTCAGTGCAGGTTGCAAGCGGAGCATCCTCCATATTGTTCTGGGGAATGTACGAAACCAGCTTCTTGATGATCTCGATACCCTCCTCCTCGGTATCAACTGCGAAGTGAGCAACACCCGACTTGCTGGTGTGCATTGTAGCACCACCCAACTGCTCCTGAGTTACGTCCTCGCCGGTAACGGTCTTGACAACCTTCGGGCCTGTGAGGAACATATTCGAGGTCTGCTTCTTCATAATGATAAAGTCGGTCAGCGCGGGCGAGTAAACTGCACCACCTGCGCAGGGGCCGAAGATAGCTGAGATCTGGGGGATAACACCAGAAGACATCACGTTACGCTGGAAGATGTTTGCGTAACCTGCCAGAGCGTTCACACCCTCCTGGATACGTGCACCACCCGAGTCGTTCAGACCGATGCAGGGTGCGCCGTTACGCATAGCCATATCCATAACCTTGCAAATCTTGTCAGCCAGAGCCAGCGACAACGAACCTGCAGTCACAGTAAAGTCCTGTGCAAATACATATACCAGACGGCCGTCAATGGTACCATAACCGGTTACTACACCATCACCAAAGGTGTGCTTCTTCTCCATACCGAAGTCATAGCAACGGTGAGTTACGAACATATCGAACTCCTCGAAGCTGCCCTCGTCCAGCAACATTGCAATACGCTCACGAGCGGTGTACTTACCCTTCTCGTGCTGCTTTGCGATAGCCTTTTCGCCACCACCCAAACGAGCCAACTCACGGTTCTCGATGAGTTTGTTGATTTTGTTTTGAATTTCGCTCATAATGTTTTTATGAAATTTTGAATAAAATATAGTTCATTATTTTTTCTCACAGAGCTCGGTGAGGATACCCTGGGTCGATTTCGGGTGGAGGAATGCGATGGTCATATCGTCAGCACCCTTGCGCGGGGTCTTGTCGATAAGACGGATACCCTGAGCCTCGGCGTCTGCCAACTGATCCTCGATACCTTCAACGGCGAGAGCCATGTGGTGGATACCGATACCCTTGTTCTCGATAAACTTTGCGATGGTTGAATCCTCCGAAGTAGCCTCCAGAAGCTCAATCTTGGTCTGGCCAAGCATAAAGAATGCGGTGCGAACCTTCTGATCAGCGACCTCCTCGATTTTGTAACACTTCAATCCGAGTGCGCCCTCCCAATAGGGAATTGCCTCGTCAAGACTCTTCACGGCGATGCCGAGATGCTCAATGTGAGAAACTTTCATAGCTTTTAATTTTTTTAGAAATTATTGAAATTATGTGAATTTTTATTGTGGTTTTCGTCTATTTCCCCGTCAGTTTGGTTTTTACACCCGTTTTTATAAACTCCGCAAAGTTACTATTTTCATAGAAAATAAACAACTCTTTCGCGAAAACTTTTCAACAATTGTGAAATAGATAACATTCCGCTCTTACTATCAATTATTTTGCTTAACTTTGTATTTACCCAATTGACTTCTTGACTATGAAGAGAGGATTGCATCTTCTATTTTTTGTACTTGCACTCATTGGCCCGACCCTCGCATCGGCCCAATCCGACAGCAGAGTGCCGTTGGCCGACCCCTACATCCTACTACACGAG
>JBGUTM010000185.1:0-2211 GCA_045133075.1 Alistipes sp.
TTCTTGAGCAGGTTTGCGGGCTTTTTGGGCAGGATGAATGCCGACTGCACACCGCAAGCAAACTCGGTTGAGTGCTTAACGAGCTTGTGAGCATCGGTAGCAACGAAGGTTACAGCCTCGGTGTCGAGGTTGATATATACACCATTCATTACGGGGCGCAACTCATCGTCAGCCGTAGCAAAGATGGTCTTGTTGATACCATTTACCAGAGTATCCACCTCGAGGGTTACCTCGATGCGCTCCTCGGCCAGGGTCGGCACGGCGGGATAGCTCACAGGGCTTGCACCCGGAATCGAGAGTGAACCGCTCTTCCAGTTGATTTTAATCTCCCAGGTCTGGTCATTCACCTCGAATGTGAGAGGAATCTCCGAGAACTCCTTGAGCGAGTCGAGCAGCAACTTCGCGGGAGCTGCAATCATACCCTCACTCTCTACGTTATCGACCTTCAGTGAGCCGATAAATGTGGTCTCGAGGTCCGAAGTGGTGACCTTTAACTCGCCATCCTTGAGCTCCATAAGGAAGAAGTCGAGGATGGGCAAAGTGTTTTTATTGCTGATAACCTTACCTGTGGTCGAGAGCAGGGAGAAAAGAGCTGAACTTGATACTGTAAATTTCATAGGCTTTCTGTTATTTTTCTGTTATTGTTTTGATTATTTATCGCTGTTAAAGTGTTGCAAGTTTATCCAGAGCCATCTTAATCATCTGCTTCACGAATGGTTTGTAATCCGTACAGGCATCTTTGGCGATACGCTGTGCGATGATGGTACAGATGGTGGTTGCGCGGTGGCCCATCAGAGCGGCAAGGCCTGCCAGGGCCGAACCCTCCATCTCGAAGTTGGTGATGCGGCGGCCGCCGAAGTCGAATGACTCTATCTTCTCGTTGAGGTGGATGTCCGCCGGCTCGATGCGCACCCAACGTCCCTGCGGAGCGTAGAATCCGGGAGCTGCAATGGTGATACCCTCGATAGTCGAATCCTTGAAGAGCTCCCACAGACCCTTGTCGGCATCAATGAAGTAGGGCTTCGGGAGGAGTTCGTTCCAACCGGTATGGGCCATAAATGCCTTCTCGATATCCAGGTCGCAGACATCGTTGCGTCCCTTGTAGTAGTTGAGCAGACCGTCAAATCCGAGCGATGTGCGCGAGAATACGAAGTCGCCAACACTGATATCCTTCTGGATTGCGCCCGATGTGCCGAGACGCACGAGGGTCAGCTGGCGGAACTCGTCCTTGACCTGGCGGGTTGCGAAGTCGATATTTGCCAGGGCGTCCAACTCGGTTACCGAGATGTCGATATTGCCGATGCCGATACCTGTCGACATTACGGTCATACGCTTGCCCTTATATGTTCCTGTTACGGTCTTGAATTCTCGGTTCGAAACCTCGCACTCAATACTCGCAAAGAAGGACGAAACCAGGGCAACGCGACCCGGGTCGCCTACCAACATTACGATATCTGCAATCTGCTCGGGGAGCAAATGGAGGTGGAAAATGGTACCGTCATCATTGAGTATCAACTCTGAAGCGGGGATGATTCTTGAATTTTTCATATTAACTGTTTTTATAATTGGCATAAAAGTAATATATTTACATCGAATTTCAAAGGAAATGCATAATTTTTTTATTTTACATAGGTATATTTCGGCAAATACTAACAAATAACAATAATTCAGCCAATGACACTTATTAAATCAATTTCAGGTATTAGAGGCACTATCGGCGGTGCGCAAGGCAATAATCTGACCCCGATTGATGTGGTTAAATTCACCTCTGCATACGCACGATTTATCTCTGAAAAGAATAACGGAAAACGCCTTGCAATTGTTGTGGGACGCGATGCCCGCATCTCGGGTGAGATGGTCAATGACCTTGTTGAGGGAACGCTGCTCGGCTGTGGTGTGGATGTGATTAATGTGGGACTGTGTACTACCCCCGGAACCGAGATGGCAGTTATGACCCATAAGGCAGATGGCGGCATCATCATCACCGCCTCGCACAACCCCAAGCAGTGGAATGCTCTCAAGCTCCTTAACGAGCGAGGCGAGTTCCTCAATGATGCCGAGGGTAAGCGTGTTTTGGCCCTGGCTGAGGATGTGGATTTCACCTTCCCGCAGATTGATGATATTGGCAAAGTTCTCGTGCGCAAAGATTTTAATAATCAGCATATAAAGGATGTACTATCTCTACCTTTGGTTGATGTGGAGGCAGTACGT
>JBGUTM010000186.1:0-7027 GCA_045133075.1 Alistipes sp.
CTCTTCGCGCGATCGCTCGACAATATGTGTGGTTGAGCAGGTGGGTGACCTGCTCTCAATCGAGAATACCCATCAATATCGCGGTCTGTATCACGTCTTGGGCGGAGTCATATCGCCGATGCAGGGCATAGCACCCTCTGACCTGAAGATTGACCTTCTGATAGAAAATATCGCTCGTGGCGGTGTCCGCGAAGTTATCCTCGCCATATCGACATCGGTCGAGGGTGAGACCACGCTCTTCTACATTATGAATCGCCTGCGTGCCTATCCCGAGGTGAAGGTTACATCCATCGCTCGCGGTATAGGTTTCGGCGATGAGCTGGAGTATGTCGATGAACTTACCATTACACACGCAATGGCTAACCGCCGTGAGATAGAGTAATTTGTCTATGAGAAAGAGACTATGCATAGCCGCCTTGCTGGCACTCTCTGCAATATCTTCGGGATGTTGCCCCTGTCGCTTTGGCCGAAAAAATGCCAAGCCACTGGTCGGTACTGAGTGGCACTTAGTGCAGTTGAGAGGTAATGATGTGTTGCTCGATGCGGCGAGCTTCAATGTTCAATTTGCCGCTAATGGCTCTCTTGCCGGTGTCGGTGCCTGCAACCGCTTCACCGCACCATACTCTATAACCGACAAACGTGTAATAGATGTGGGTACGATAGCCTCTACACGCCGTCTATGTCCCAATATCGAGTTGGAGCAGACAATGTTCAGAGAGATTGACGAGGCTACATTCTACGAGATTGACGGCCCGATGTTGCTGCTACTCAACAATGGCGAGATACGTGCCGTATTCCAGGCCAAGGAGTAGAAATAAACAGACAGCTATTTAGGAGTTTTGTTATAGAAATACTTACAAAATGTGGGTGCTCAAAACGTGTTGAGCACCCACATCTTTATCTGTTGTCGGCCGACTACTTGATGAACAACTCACCCGAGGCGGGCTTCATCACATCGGTCACGGGAGTTGTCTTCTCCTTCTTGATGGTTACCACCTTCGAGAGAGGAAGTGTTGCCGAGTCGAAACCGAGCCAGAGGCGATAGTCGCCCTTGCGCACCTTCCACGCCGACTCCTTCTCGCTGTAGGTTGCAAGGTCATCATTGCTGATGGCAATAGTTACCGTGCAGCTCTCGCCAGACTTTAGCAGCGGGGTCTTCTTATAACCACGCAACTCAATTGCGGGACGGTCGGTCTCAGGTGCCAGCTCCGTAGAGTAGAGCTGAACAACCTGCTTTGCAGGGAACTTGCCCACGTTGGTAACCTTGCACGATACTTCAAATCCGTTTTTGCTCTTGGATACAGCCATATCCGAAGCCTCGAACTTCGAGTAGGTCAGACCGAAGCCGAAGGGGTATGCCACCGGCACATTGCGGGTTGCAAAGTGGCGATAGCCGATGTAGATATCCTCTTCATAGTTGGTGTAGTCCACATTGGGGATATCGTAGGGCTGGCACACCTTACTCTGGTTCTCGAACGACTGGTTAAGGCCTGTCTCGGGAACATTTATCGGGAAGTTCTGTGAGGGAACATCCGCATAGCTCATCGGGAAGGTCATCGGGAGGTGTCCGCTGGGCGATACGCGGCCGAGCAGTACATCTGCAACTGAGTTGCCGCCCTCCTGACCGGGCATCCAGCATACAAGGATACCGTCTACCTTATCTCTCCACGAGGCAATCTCGACCGGACCGCAGACATTAAGCACAACGATAACCTTCTTGCCCTGCGCGTGGAACTCGCGGCTCACGGCGTTGAGCAGTGCCGTCTCGGGAATGGTGAGGTGGAAGTCACGAATAACGTGACGGTCGTATGCCTCGGCCGAGTTGCGGCTGATGGTGATGATGGCAATGCTCGACTCTGTGGCCGTTCCGCGAACAAATGCGTAGGGATCCTTCATCTCGTTGGGACGAACATCGTATACATACCACGGACGATTGGCCACGATGGGTGCCAGACGCTTATCCTCCTTGGCCATATGCTTGCGGTACTTCTCGTCAAGTGACTTGTTGAGTACAAACTCGTTGCCGATAAGGCCATCGCGCAGGTCTACAACGTATGCCTTATTCACATCACCCGAACCGCGACCTCCGGCGATGAAGTCGTAAGAGGCCGAACCGAAGAGGGCTACCTTCTCGCCCTTGGTCAAGGGCATTACATCACCCTCATTCTTCAGAAGAACAAAACCCTCGCTGGCAACCTCACGAGTGAGGGCTGCGTGAGCCTTCAGGTCGGGCTTGTTAGAGTATTTGTAACCGGCAAAGCGGGGGGAACGAACAACCAACTCGAGTACGCGGCGCACATTGCGATCGAGGTCTGCCTCCGAAAGCTTACCGCTCTTCACACCCTCGACAATGGCTACGACATCCGAGTATTTGCCCGGCTGAATCATATCGTTACCTGCCCACATCTGCTTCACGGCATCGACTCCGCCACCCCAGTCGGTCATAACGGCACCTTCGAAGCCCCACTCGCCACGCAGGATATCCTCCAGCAGACCTCTATCCTCCGAGGTGTAGCGACCATTGATGTAGTTGTAAGAGGTCATAATAGTCCACGGCTGCGACTCGCGAACGGCAATCTCGAAGTTCTTGAGGTATATCTCGCGCAGAGCACGTAACGAGATGCGGGCATCGTTAGCCAGACGGTTGATCTCCTGCGAGTTGCCAGCAAAGTGCTTGAGCGAAGTGCCCACACCGTTGCTCTCCACGCCGTTAATCATCGCCGCCGCAGTCTTGCCGGCCAGCAGAGGATCCTCCGAGTAGTACTCGAAGTTGCGGCCACAGAGGGGGTTGCGCATCATATTGACACCGGGGGCCAACAGCACATCGACACCATACTCCAGAACCTCGTTACCCATTGCCTCACCAACCTTGTGGATGATGTCGGCATTCCAGGTTGCTGCCAAGTGGGTACCCACAGGGAAGCCGGTGCAGTAGTAGGTGTTCTCGTCACCCTCGCGAGTGGGCGATATGCGCAATCCTGCCGGGCCGTCAGCCAGCACAATCGAGGGGATGCCCAATCGCTCGATGGGGTAGGTGGTACCTGCCGCTCCGGGGATAATCTTGCGGGTGTAGCCCACCTCACCTGCGGCATCCTGATTGTCGCGCAGACGAGTACCCACTACAAGGTGGGCCTTCTCCTTGAGGGTCAGGGCCTTGATGATCTCGTCAATGTTGTCTTTATTCAACTTCAGCGGCTCAGCTGCTGTAGCACTGATGGCTGTTGCCACTGCCGCACAAAGAATCAAAAATCTCTTCATAGTTTGTTAGGTGTTGTGTTGGTTGAATTTTGTGTGTTACTTGACCTCCCAGTGTCCGCCCTTACCGAAGAGGTGCTCCTCAACCTGATCCATCATTCCGCAACGGAAGAGAACATCAATCGAGGTTACGCGGCTACGCATATAGGGCATATAGGTAAAGGTTTTGCGGAAACGCTCCTTTGTCACGCCGATCATCTCGGGCTCGTAGGGTGCTCCCACGGCCTTCAGGTTGGCATAAACCTCATCGAAGGGGATAATCTGTGCACGAATCTGCTCCTTGAGTGTGGGCCAAGCCTCCTTGATGGCGTTGAGCTGCTTGCGCAGACCCTCCTTATCGACATACTTGTTGCGGGTCTCCTCCAGGGCACGGGTCGTAAGGCCATCATTGCCGGCGAAGATGCGCTTTGCATCTGCCTCAATCTCCTCGAGTGACTTCCACGCTGCGACACACTTCTCGACATCGAGATTCTCGAGATCCTGCTCGAGAAGGTACTCCAGAATTGCGGTCGATGCCAGCGTTCCGATACCCACCTTGAAGCCGTGCGAAACGTGTTCGCCATTGTAGCAGAGGTTCTCCATATCCCAGCAGTGGCTGAACTGGTGCTCGATGCCCGATGCGGGGCGGCTCGACTGCAGTGCCTGCATTGCAAAACCGCTCATAATCAGACCATCGGCCAGCTTTTGGGTCATTTCGACATCGCCTTCGAATACGGCTGCCGGTGCGCTGAGTGCATCACGCAGACCATCCTGAACAAGGCCGAACGAGAAGTCATCCATAGCCTCGGCACCCATAACATCGGCAATCATCCAGTCTGCACCGGCGGGAATCTTGGCGATAAGGTCAGCGTAACCCGAAGCTGCCAGGTGTTTGGGGGCAGCCGCCGAGATCTCCGAGTCGAGTACCATACCATAGGGTGCAGGGCACGAGAAGGTCTGCTTGTTGCCCTCGAAGGTGATCGAGGCTCCGAAGGCGGTGTATCCATCCATCGAAGCTGCCGTGCCGACAACCATATATTTGCGACCCAGATGTGCCGATACGAGCTTGGTAAGGTCGTTAATCACACCCGAACCGACAGCTACGGCTACGGCATCAATCGTCTTGAGGTAGGCCTCCAGTTCCTCGATAAAGCTCCACTCGGCGTAGAGGTGAGGATCTGTGAAGATGTGTGCAGGCTCCATCTCGATACCCGCCTCGAGCATATAACGCTCCACGGCCTGGCCGGCAACGGCATAGGTGGTGGTGTCGGCTACGATTACGGCCTTATGTCCAGGGAATAATTTCTTGAAAAGAGTGGGTGTTTGGTCGAGAACTCCCGCACCGATAACCAAATCCTTGGTGTCGGTTGTGCGCTGCAGAGCACATTCGATTTTGTTCATAGTTTTGATATTTTGATTTTTGTAATTCGTTCCTTGTGCAAATTTAGGAATTTACTCTCTATTGAGCAAACTTTAGCCACTCTTTTGCCGCCGATTTTGGAAAAATAAAGATTATTCGTAACTTTACGTTTCGAAATAGATAGAACCCCGATTTTACCGATATGAAAAAGCTTTTATTACTACTGACCGTAGTTGTGGTGGGAGTTGCAACCGCACAGGAATCCAAGAGCGTTAAGATCGTTGAAGGACCTTATTTACAGGCTGTTGGCGAGCGAGACTTTATTGTGGTGTGGAAGACCGATAAGGATGCCCTCTCGTGGGTCGAGATCGCTCCGAATGATGGTACGCACTTCTACAATCGCGATCGTGCAAAATTCTACCAAACACGATATGGTCGTAAAAATATCGGTACCCTGCACTCGGTGCGTGTGAGCGGATTGGAGCCGGCAACGACCTATCGTTATCGTATAATCAGTTCGGCGGCAATCAAGGGCGAAGGTGACCGCGTGCGCTTTACCGAGCAACGCGGAAGCGATGTATACCGCCGTCAGCCTCTCTTTGTGACCACGCTCGATAGAAACAAGGAGAGCGTGTCGTTCGCGGTGGTGAACGATATCCACGGTAAGACTGCCGAATTCGAAACTCTCTTTGCCGATGTAGCCGAGCATAAGTACGACTTTATCTGTTTTAATGGAGATATGACCTCGCGCAACAATGCTCAACAGGAGGTCTTCGACTACTACCTTAACTCGGCAACCAAACTATTTGCAAAGGAGACTCCGCTCTACTTCGTGAGAGGAAATCACGAGACCCGTGGAACCTATGCCGTATCACTGCCCGAGCTCTTCCCCTCATCAAGCGGTCAGCCTTACTACATATTCCGTCAAGGCCCTGTATGTTTTGTTGCGCTCGACTGCGGCGAGGATAAGCCCGATAGCGATATGGAGTACTCGGGATTGGCCCACTTTGACCAATATCGTGCCGAGCAGGCAGAGTGGTTGAAGAGCGTGGTCGAGAGCGAGACCTTCCGCTCGGCACCTGTGAAGATTGTCTTCTGTCACATCCCTCCCGAAACGAAGGGGTGGCATGGTGCTGCCGAGATTCACCGCCTCTTTGTGCCGATACTTAACAAGGCGGGTATCGACCTCTGGATTGCCGGACATATCCACAAATATCGCCTGACCGAACCGGGTGAGAATGGCTGCAATTTCCCTGTGTTGTGCAACCCCAACGTCTGCCGATTGGATGCTACGGTGACGGCTAAAGGTGTTGATATCAAGATTGTCGATACCAAATCAACCACACTGCATACATATCAAATCAAAAAATAGATAAAATGAGTACTTTTAACCGCTATCGTTCGATATATTCGCACGAAGAATTGATGGAGCGTCTGCGCAATCTGCGTCACGTTGCGCTCGATATGGATGGAACAATCTATATGGGGATGTCGCTCTTCCCATTCACCAAGCCCTTTTTGGCGGGCCTGCGTGAGCAGGGCGTGAACTATTCGTTCCTGACCAACAACCCCTCGAAGTGTATCGCCGACTATCTGCACAAACTCGAAGTGCTCGGCATCGAGGCTACCGAGGAGGAGATGTATACTACGGCCTTGGCCACTATCGACTATATCAAGACCAACTATCCCGAGGCAAAACGTCTCTTCCTGCTCGGCACACCGAGTATGGTCTCGGAGTTCGAGAAGGCCGGATTTATCTCTACGGCCGATGATGCGAATGATGTTCCTGATGTGATTGTTGCTGCATTCGATATGACGCTGGAGTATAGCCGTCTGTGTCGTGCTGCGTGGTGGGTGTCACAGGGTGTGCCCTACATCGCAACCAACCCCGACCGTGTATGCCCGACCGATCAGCCTGTTGTTTTGGTGGATTGCGGCTCAATCTGCGCCTGCATCGAGCACGCTACAGGTCGTAAGCCCGACATCACGCTTGGTAAACCCGACCCCAATATGCTCTCGGGTATCGTGAATCGTTATGGCCTGCAGCCCGACCAGATTGCTATGGTTGGTGACCGCATCTATACCGATATCGAGATGGCTCACAATGCCAATGCCTTTGGCGTGTTGGTTCTCTCGGGAGAGACAACCCTCGAGGTGGCCGATTCTGCTGCGCGTCAGCCCCATCTCATCGCCGAAAATATCGGAGTGTTGGGTGAACTTATCGCCGAGGCCCACGGTTTGAAGATGTAAAGTTGCCACTCTCTCGGCAATCTGAATGATATTGAAGAAAAGATGCAAAAAGCAACTGCCTTTTGCATCTTTTCTCTTTGTTGTATCATCATCCAAATAGGCTACTCCACAAATCGGATTTTTGATAGATCTCTCGGTGTCGCTTCGGGTGTCTCATCGGGATAGCCGATAGCCAAGGCATAG
>JBGUTM010000187.1:0-2160 GCA_045133075.1 Alistipes sp.
GGGTTCGGGTATGTTTCAATATATCTCGTTCCGTTCGGCAATGGCTATAATCTTTTCGCTGCTGATCGTCATTGCGTTCGGTATGCCTATTATTCGCGCTCTGCAACGCCGCCAGATTGGCGAGGAGATTCGCGACCTCGGCCTGCAGGGACAGCTCGAGAAGCGCGGAACCCCCACGATGGGCGGAGTGATTATTCTGTTGGCAGTGCTGGTGCCGATGCTGCTGTTCGGCAGGCTGGACAATGTCTATACACAGCTTATGATTGTCTCGACCGTATGGCTTGGCTTGATAGGGTTTCTGGATGACTACATCAAGGTCTTCCGCCACCACAAGGAGGGCCTGAAGGGTCGCTTCAAGATTGTGGGCCAGGTCGGCTTGGGAATTATTGTCGGAACCACAATGTGGCTCTCGGAGGATGTAGTGGTACGTGAAAAGATTACCACCCCGCTCGAGACCGTATATATTGCCGAGGAGTCGGGCGAAGAGGTAGCTTCGCAGATTGAGCAGGTGGTGGTATCGACCCAGAGCGTCAAGACCCCGACTACGACCATCCCCTTTGTGAAGGATAACGAGTTCCACTATGAGTGGGTGACGGGTGGTAACGAAAAGTTGGCGTGGTTGCTCTATGTTATTGTGGCAATCTTTGTGGTTACGGCCGTGTCTAACGGCGCAAACCTTACGGATGGTCTGGATGGACTTCTTACGGGCGTGTCGATACCGATTGTGGCGGTACTCGGAGCTCTGGCATACCTCTCGGGACACGTTGTTTATGCCGATTACCTCAACATTATGTATATCCCCGACAGCGGAGAGTTGGTAGTCTTTGCTGCGGCTATGGCCGGTGCGCTGATTGGATTTATGTGGTACAACAGCTTCCCGGCACAGATATTTATGGGCGATACGGGCTCATTGGCCATTGGCGGTATTATCGCGGTATTTGCCCTCTGTATTCGTAAGGAGTTGCTACTGCCGCTTCTGTGTGGTGTATTCCTGGCCGAGAGTGTCTCGGTGATGTTGCAGGTGGGATACTTCAAGTACACCAAACGCAAGTATGGTGAGGGTAGGCGTATTCTGCTGATGTCGCCGATGCACCACCACTACCAGAAGAGGGGTCTGTTCGAAACCAAAATCGTGGTTCGATTTATTATTGTCTCGTTGCTGTTGGCGGCGATGAGCCTTGTAACACTCAAAATCCGATAGTCGAAGATGAAACGTATAGTTGTACTCGGTGGCGGAATCAGCGGTTATGGTTCGGCCATTCTGGCCAAGAAGCAGGGCTTTGATGTTTTTCTCTCGGATGCGGGACGCATAGCCGACCGCTTCAAAGTTAAGCTTGAGGAGTGGGAGGTGCCCTACGAGGAGGGCGGTCACTCGGTGGAGAGCATCCTGGCAGCTACGGAGGTGATAAAGTCCCCCGGAATTCCCGAGAAGGCTCCGATTGTAAAGGCACTGCGCGAGAAAAATATCCCGATAATCTCGGAGATGGAGTTTGCTGCGCGATATATGGGTAAGGCGAAGAGTATCTGCATCACCGGCTCGAACGGTAAGACCACAACCACCTCGCTCATCTACAAAATTATGCGCGATGCAGGTGTCAATGTAGCTCTGGGCGGTAATATCGGTGAGAGTTTCGCCTACTCGGTGGCTACGGGCAAGTATGATTGGTATGTGTTGGAGTTGAGCTCTTTCCAACTGGATGGAATGTACCGCTTCAAGGCTGATGTCGCGGTTTTGATGAATATCACCCCCGACCACCTCGATCGTTACGACTACTGTTTCCAGAACTATGTCGATTCGAAGATGCGTATCGCCCAAAACCAAAACTCACGCAATTACTTTGTCTATTGTGCTGATGATGAGGTTGTTTGGCGCGAGGTTGAGCATCTCGACAGCAATGTACGCCAGCTCCCCTTTATGGCGAAAGCGGGCGTGGCGAGTGGTGCAGGTGATGCCTTTTTGTCGGCAGACGGAGTGTTTGTGGCATCGGTAGGCAACCGCTCAGTCGAGATAGATACCGCAAAGATGCAGATTAAGGGTCTGCATAACGCCTATAACGCTATGGCGGCGGCTCTGGCAACTCTTGCCGCGGGTGTCGATGCCGAGAGTGTTGCACATTCGATATATGACTTCTCGCCTGTGGAGCATCGTCTGGAGCCGGT
>JBGUTM010000188.1:0-8528 GCA_045133075.1 Alistipes sp.
CGATAGGGCGAAATCGCCTCTGAGCTCCAATACTTCTCGAATACCGTGCTATCCTGACGCACACTGCGGTCACGGACATATCGCCAGGTATTATCGTTGTAGAGGATGATCTTCAACGCCTCGTTCACGGTTGGCAGCGTATCAACCACCATCTCTTCGATTTTGCGCACGGGTGCTACCTGCACCGGCTTTGCGGGCAGAACATTTATTTCAGTCGGTGTGGCTGTTGTAGTGGTTACGGTTGCAGGCGCAGGCGCAGGTGTAGGTGTAGTTACGGGTGTGGCACTGCTTTCGGCCACCACTGTCGGTGTTGCATCAGCTCCACCAACGGCAATCTCTGTGGGGGTTTGTGCCACAGCGACACCTGCGACCATCGCAGATAGTGCCACTAAAAGAAAATTTCTCTTCACTCTCATACTCTTATATCTCTTGTATCTCTTATATCTCTGTATATCTAAAGCGTCAAAGTAAATAATTTAAATTTCTCTATTCTGAATTAACAACTGCTCTGCCGCCTCCATAGCCTCATAGAAAGCCTCGCCCCACTTACGGATAATAGGCTCACGAAGAGATTTATAGACGGGTATTCCGCACTTTTTGCCATTCTCACACGCCGACTTGCAGATATGCCAGCGGTGGTAGTTAAGTCCCTCGCCACCATTCTTGAACTCGATAACACGAATCGGATAGAGGTGGCACGAAATGGGCTTCTGGAACGAACATTTACCCTCACGGAAGGCCTTGTCTATAGCGCAGAGAGCCACCCCGTTTTCATCGTAGCAGGTGAAGGCACACTCGCCACCATCAATGAGCGGCGTGGTGTAGTCGCCATCGGTATCGACCACCATAAATCCCTGCTCCTCGACCGCACGGATACCCTCCTCGGTCATATAGGGTTTGTAGTTTTCGTACTCCTCCTCCAGGATATCGACCTCATCAATATCGAGCGGAGCACCCGCATCACCCTCGATGCAACAGGCACCCTTACACTGCGCGATATCACAGCAGAAACACTCGGTCAATAGGTCGGTGCTGACAATCTTACCCTCGATTTCTATCATATTTATTCTCACTGTGTTACAATAAATTCAATTGATAATGGATAATTGTCAATTACGTTTTGTGTCTTCGATTACCAAATCGAAAAGTTCGCCCAGCGAAATGTCCATAGCCTTTGCCTGCTTGGGCACGATACTACCACCACTCATACCCGGAATCGAATTGACCTCGATAAGGCACGGCTCACCCTCGGGTGTCACGATAAAGTCGATACGCACCACACCGCGACAACGACACGCCTTATATGCCTCGCGGGTCATCCTATTGAGCTTCTCCTTGATTTCGGGGGTGATATCCGCAGGGGTAATCTCCTCGGACATACCTTTGGTATATTTAGCCTCGTAATCAAAAAATGCCTTCTTCGATACAATCTCGGTAATCGGGAAGAGATACTCCTTATCGCGGGTAATAAGCACTCCGCAACCCATCTCGCGGCCGGCGATAAACTCCTCAATCAGAATATCGTCACTCTCGCGGAAGGCCTCCTTCACAGCAGCTGCAATCTGCCCCTTCTCGGTCACGCGGGTAACTCCGAAGCTACTACCGCTCGCATTGGGCTTAACGAACAAGGGCAGGCCAAGCTCCGCAACAATAGCATCCTCATCCACCCTGTCGCCACGATGCAGAAAGACCTCCTTCGCCACGCGAATACCTCGTGCTGCCACGGCCAGCTTGGTCGTCTCCTTATCGAAAGTTATGGCCGAAGAGACCATCGAGCACGAAGAGTAGGGAACCTCCATAATGTCGAGGTAACCCTGCAACTTACCATCCTCTCCCGGGGTGCCGTGGATGATGATAAGGGCGTAGTCGAACTCGTGACGCACACCATTGATGGTGAGCGAGAAGTCGTTCTTGTCGAGCGGATGACGCGAACCATCCTCCGCGGTGTGATACCAATCGCGATGATAGACATCAATCACCTTCACATCGTATTTCGTCTTATCGAGAGCCTGCTCGATTTGTGCTGCACTCTGCAGGGCGATTTCTCTCTCCGAAGAGTTGCCACCTGCCAGCAGTGCGATACGTAATTTAGTCATATTCTATGGGTTGTAAATATCTTTGTATCTAAATTCCAAAATCTCGTGAATCATCTTCACATACTCCTGCGCCTCACGATTCTCGGGCTCCAGAGCCAACGCAGCATTGAAATCATTCAGTGCCTTGCCCCACTCGTTTCGGCCGTATGCCTCCTTGGCACTCGTCAGCAGAGCAACAACATCGGCCGATCGGCGTTTGAGCAATCTATTCTGCTCGATATACTCCACCACACCTCGTTGCAACATTTCCGACACATCTCGACCCTCGGCATAGGCCTCACGAATGTCGGTCGAAGAGTAGTCGTGCAGCGGTGCATCCTCCAAGAAGGTAACCTGGTCGAGATACTTATCGACCGTGTAGCCACTGCGCGGATAGACCATTATGTCATACTTTTCGAGCAGTGTGCGATAATCCTTCCAGCGGTCGAGCTGCGGGATTATATCCGCTCCCATCAGCACCGCAAACTCCATCTCGGCACCGTTATTCTCCTCCAGATAGCGCAAAGTGTCAATCGTATAGGAGGGTCGTGGCAGTAGGAACTCTATTGCCGAGGGCATAATCTGCTCTGGGAATCGCGACTCGCGACAGGCAATCTCCGCCATCTCAAATCGGCTCAACTCGGGCATCAAATCACTACCCTCCTTGAGCGGATTTTGGGGAGATACAATCAGCGCAACGCTATCACATAGTCCGCGCTCAACGGCATACTCCGCCAGCGCAATATGGCCCTTGTGGATAGGGTTAAACGAGCCGAAATATAGCAACACACGCTTCACCGCCACCTACTCTGCCAAAAATTTATTGATAATATCAATAGTCTCGTTCACCGCCGTATCGAGGTCGTCATTCACAACCACGTGGTCGAAATCCACGGCTTTCGAGAGTTCGAACTCTGCCTTTGCCACACGCTTGGCAATGGTCTCCTCGCTGTCGGTACCACGACCGCGCAGACGGCGCTCCAACTCCTCAATCGAGGGTGGCTGAACGAATATCGAGCAGGCATCGCCTCCAAAAATCTTCTTGAGATTGATACCGCCAAGCACATCCACATCGAAGAGAATTACATTACCCTTCGCCCAGATGCGCTCCATCTCGCTGCGCAGCGTACCGTAGCAAGTGCCCTGGTAGACCTCCTCCCACTCTACAAACTGACCCTCAGCTACAGCTTTCGAGAACTCCTCCTGCGAGAGGAAGTAGTAATCTACCCCATTCTGCTCAGTGCCGCGGGGCTGACGCGAAGTAGCCGAAATCGAGAACTCAAACTGCGGAAATTGCGTAAGCAGACGGCGGACAATTGTGGTCTTGCCACTACCGCTCGGTGCCGAAAAAATCACAAGTTTACCCATAACTATTGCTTATTACAAGATGTTGAGCACCTGCTCCTTAATCTTCTCCAACTCATCCTTCATCTTAACCACCAACACCTGGATATCGGCATCGTTGGCCTTCGAGCCCATAGTGTTGATTTCGCGGCCCATCTCCTGTGCAATAAAGCCGAGCTTGCGGCCTGCACACTCCTCGGTAGCCGCCACCTCGCGGAAGTATTTACAATGATTCTGCAAGCGCACCTTCTCCTCGGTGATATCGAGCTTCTCGATGTAGAAGATCATCTCCTGCTCGAGGCGATTGTTATCGACCTCGACCTGAAGTTTCTCGATATTTTCGCGTATACGGTTACGGATGGTCTCGGTGCGAGCCTTCTCAAAGGGGACAACGGCACTCTTATACTCCTCGATGCGCTCCACGCGACCCAGCAGGTCGGCAATCAGCACTGCACCCTCCTGCTCACGGAAGGCATTGAGTCGCTCCACAGCCTCACCTACGGCCTTGAGCAGTGCGGTACGCTCCGCCTCGCTCACAGACAGACTCTCGGTCGAGAGCACATTGGGCATCTTGACAATGGTCGGCACCAACGCATCGTAGCTCGCGTCAATACCCGAATAGGTCAGGGCATCGTTGAGCTGACAGAGGTAGGCACGGAAGAGCTTCTTGTCGATGGTTGCCGCAGTGGCCACCTCGGTAGTCTCGACCGAAACGTAGAGTTCGACCTTACCGCGCTGAAGGCTCTTATTGAGCAGGTTGCGTATTTCGAACTCCGCCTCGCGGTAGAGGGGCGGCATCTTGATCGAGAGATCCAGCTGCTTGGAGTTGAGCGAACGAATCTCGGCCACTATCTTTTTGTTTTCGCATACGGCCTCGGCCTTACCGAAACCTGTCATTGATTTAATCATAATCCAATAGGTCAATTTTATCTTGCAAAGATAACAAATAATTGCGAATTACCGGCTCTCTCCGACCGATTTCTCTCCCATAGAGATAAAAAACCTGCTCGAAAATTTCGAGCGGGGAGTAACAAAGCCCGATAAGAGATTTGCCACAACCCATTTTCAGGTTTAACAACCAAATTTTTTATTGCATCGTATTTAACACAAGAGAGCGAGTGTGTGGAACCGAAGAGCTATTGAGCAGTTACAGGTCGCAGGAAGCCTTTGTCGCAAATAAGCAAACAGCCCACACCGTACCACAATGACCAGACGCTGAAATATCGACCTATCTCCTCAGCGGGACAAATCACCCACATTCACAAGCATAGAAACAGACTTTCACTCTCCGTGTTTTCAACACATTAGTGTAAAGATTGAAAAATAATCGATAATTATGCGTTGCGAATTGCAAAATATTTTTATATCTTTGTATGTCCCGTGCGACTACAAAGCACACAAAGACAAACAACAACTTAATATATACTCAAGTTTATTAAAAAGCACAATTTCAACGCCGGTCCCTCCATCCTCCCGGATGTGGTTCTCCAGAATGCCGCAAAGGCTATCATCGACTTTAACGGCTCCGGCCTTTCGCTCCTTTCGATCTCTCATCGTACCAAGGACTTCGAGGATGTGCTCAACGAGGCGCAGTCGCTCTTCCGCGAACTGCTCCACATTCCCGACAACTACAAAATTTTCTTCGTCAGCGGCGGTGCCAGCACCCAGTTCTTCCACATCCCGGCTAACTTCCTCAAAGGCAAGGCCGGATATGTAAATACGGGCGTATGGACCAAGAAGGCCATCAAGGAGGCAAAGCTGTACGGAGAGGTAGAGATTGTCGCTTCGTCCGAAGATAAAAATTTCAACTATATCCCCAAGGGCTTTGATATCCCCACTGATATCGACTACCTCTACATCTGCACCAACAACACCATCTACGGTACAGAGTACAAGGTCGATATCGACTCGCCCGTGCCCATCGTGGCCGATATGAGTTCGGATATTATGAGCCGCCCGGTAGACGTATCAAAGTATGCGCTCATCTATGGCGGTGCCCAAAAGAATCTGGCTCCGGCAGGCGTTACCTTCGTAATCGTGCGTGACGACATGCTCGAAAAGGTGGTACGCGAATTGCCCTCGATGATGAACGTGAACACCCACGTTGATAACAACTCAATGTTCAACACTCCCCCCATCTTCCCCATCTACGTGATGAATGAGACACTGCGTTGGCTCAAGGCCCAGGGTGGCATCGAGGAGATCTATCGCCGCAATGTCGAGAAGGCCGAACTGCTCTATGGCGAGATTGACCGCAACTCTCTCTTTCGTGGCACGGTCGCAAAGGAGGATCGTTCGCTGATGAACATCTGCTTTGTAATGTCAGAGGGCAACGAGGAGCTGGCTGCCGAATTTATGGAGTTTGCCAAGCAAAGAGGTATGGTCGGCATCAAGGGTCACCGTCTGGTCGGCGGCTTCCGAGCATCGTGCTACAACGCCTGTCCGAAGGAGTCGGTGGAGGCTCTGGTGGCTTGTATGCAGGAGTTCGAGGCACTTAAAACAAAATAGTCAGTATGGCAACAATTATCCCCTACACCTACGAAAAGAAGGAGGAGAAGACCATCCATCTCACATCACTTATTAAGGATATGAAAGTTCTTGTTGCAACCGAAAAACCCTTCGCTGCCGAGGCCGTAAAGGGTATTAAAGAGATTTGTGATGCAGCCGGTTATCAGACCGTTCTGCTCGAGAAATATACCGATAAGGGTCAGCTATTGGAGGCAGTGGCCGATGTTGATGCGCTGATTGTGCGTAGCGATAAGGTTACGGCCGAGGTCATCGAGGCTGCCCGCAACCTCAAGATCATCGTTCGTGCCGGTGCCGGATACGACAATATCGATTTGGCAGCAGCTTCGGCTCGAGGAGTCGTGGTGATGAACACCCCGGGTCAGAACTCGAATGCCGTGGCGGAGTTGGCCCTGGCGATGATGATATATATGTCGCGTAACCGCTTCACCCCTGGCACAGGTGGCGAGATTCAGGGTAAGACCCTCGGCATCCACGCCTACGGCAATGTGGGCAAGCTGGTAGGCCGCAAGGGCAAGGCTCTGGGTATGGAGGTCATAGCCTATGACCCATTCATCACCGATGATTCGATATTTGAGAACGATGGCGTTCGCAAGGTCTGCTCCGTGGAGGAGCTCTACGCGCAGTCGGACTTCCTCTCGTTGCACATCCCCGCAACGCCTGCTACCAAAGGCTCGATAGGCTACGATCTGCTAACCTCGATGCCCAAGGGTGCAACGCTGGTAAACACCGCTCGCAAGGAGGTCATCAACGAGGAGGGTCTGGAGCAGGCTCTCGATGAGCGTGCCGACTTGAAGTATATTACCGACATCGCCCCCGATGCTGTGGAGCATCTGGCTGAGAAGTTTGGCAAGCGTTTCTTTGCCACCCCCAAGAAGATGGGTGCCGAGACTGCCGAGGCCAACATCAATGCAGGTCTTGCGGCTGCTCGTCAGATTGTCGATTTCTTCGTGAACGGCAACACACGATTCCAGGTAAACAAATAGAATTTAACAACATAAAAACATTATGGTAAAGATTAAACCTTTCAAAGGCATTCGTCCCCCGAAGCAGTACGCTTCGGAGGTTGCATCGCGTCCTTATGACGTACTCAACTCGGTAGAGGCCAAGGCTGAGGCCACAGAGCGTTCGTTGCTCCACATCATCAAGCCGGAGATTGACTTCGACCCCATCGCAGACGAGCACTCGCAGGATGTCTACGACAAGGCAGTCGAGAATTTCCGTCTATGGCGCGAGAAGGGATGGCTCGAGCAGGATGACCAGGAGTACTACTACATCTACGCACAGACTATGAATGGCCGTACTCAGTATGGTCTGGCTATGTGCTGTCACTTTGAGGACTATCTCTCTGGTGCAATCAAGAAGCACGAGCTCACTCGTACCGATAAGGAGGAGGATCGTATGAAGCACGTCTTCAATCAGAAGGCCAACATCGAGCCGGTATTCTTCGCATATCCCGACCACGCCGAGATTGATGCTATCGTTTCGAGCTGGGTCGCAGCACACCAGGCCGACTACGACTTTGTTGCAGAGGATGGCTTCGGCCACCACTTCTGGGTTATCCGCGATGCAGAGGTAAACAAGCGTATCACCGAAATTTTCGCCGAGATTCCCGCCCTCTACGTTGCCGATGGTCACCACCGCACGGCAGCGGCAGCTCGTGTGGGTCAAGCTTTGATGGAGAAGAACCCCGCGCACAACGGCACCGAGGAGTATTGCTACTTCCTGGCCGTCACCTTCCCCGCATCACAGCTCAAAATTATCGACTACAACCGCGTGGTTAAGGATTTGAACGGAATGACTCCCGAGCAGTTCGTGGAGGCTCTGGGCGAAAACTTCGTAGTCGAGAAGAAGGGAGCTGAGATTTACACTCCCGCAGCCCTGCACAATTTCTCAATGTATCTGGGTGGCGAGTGGTATTCGCTCACAGCCAAGGAGGGCACCTACAACGATGCCGACCCAATTGGCGTTCTTGACGTTACGGTATTGTCTGATCTGGTTTTGGACAAGCTGCTCGGCATCGCCGACCTGCGCACATCTAAGCGCATCGACTTTGTGGGCGGTATCCGCGGCCTGGGCGAGCTGAAGAAGAGAGTCGATAGCGGCGAGATGGAGGTTGCATTTGCGCTCTACCCCGTATCTATGAAGCAGCTCATCGACATTGCCGACACGGGCAACATTATGCCTCCCAAGACCACCTGGTTTGAGCCTAAGTTGCGTTCGGGCGTGGTTATCCACTCGTTTGAGGAGTAGGCATTTCCGACAAAATCAATGAGGGGTGTCGGTCATTCGACACCCCCTTTTATGTAACTATACAGACTACACATATTGTATGAAAATCGCTGTTCCGACACGCGATGGTCGTGTCGATAATCACTTTGGGCACTGCGACCACTATACCATCTTCACCATCGAGGATCGCAAGGTCATCTCACGCGAGGAGCTCCCCTCACCGCAAGGTTGCGGCTGTAAGTCGGGCATTGCTGCAGTGCTACGCGATATGGGCGTGGAGGTTATGCTGGCCGGATCGATGGGTGAAGGGGCCAAGAATACGCTACAAGCCCACAATATCAAGGTTGTACG
>JBGUTM010000189.1:0-3186 GCA_045133075.1 Alistipes sp.
AAGACCGTGATGTGGCCTAAAATCCTAAAAGAAATCAGAAATATAAACCGTCATTTATTAGATGGTTTTGTTGGTTTGACGTGGGTCGATTTTGATGATGATGACAAACATCACGAAAACGACGCCGAGACAGCAAAAACAAAACATCACGACAGTTTAGCAGTGATTTCGGAGTGGCTTGAGGCAAGAAAGAGCATCTTTGAGGACACGAAGATAGCTCAAAAATGTGGATATGACATTCCGAAAGGCCTCTTGATTACGGGTATACCGGGTACAGGTAAGTCGATGATGGCCAAAGAGAGCGCTAAGATTCTGGGCATACCTCTCATATCTCTCGACATGGGAGATTTGCAGGAGGGTATTGTCGGAGCATCAGAGCAACATATGGTCGATGCGTTACGAATGGTTGAGGCAATGGCTCCTTGTGTACTGTGGATTGACGAAATCGAAAAGGCCTTCTCCGGCAGTAGCAATGGCAATAGTGACGGTGGCGTTATGCGCCGAATGTTCGGTAAATTCCTAACCTGGATGCAGGAGAAAACTGCCGCCTGCTTTGTATTTGCCACATCGAACGACATCTCTAAGCTTCCGCCAGAACTATTCCGTTCAGAACGCTTTGACGATAAGTATTTCAGCTTTATGCCGATGGTCGATGAGTGTGCAGCGATATTCAGCAGCCTGATCAAACGTGAAAATAAAAAGTATAAGAAGAATAATCCCGATAACGACCAGGCGCGTCTTTTCCCCAAAGACCTCACAGAACCCAACGTGTGGAGGGAGTTCCTTAACAGATATTCTGCCAAGAGTGGTTACGTTTTGATGGATGGTAATAAGTGGTCGGCAGGGTGCATCCCCCAACGCAAACTCTTTACCGGTGCCGATATATCGATGGTGGTCAAATTTGTTAAATTCAAACTGCTCAAAGAGTATTCTGCCAAGGGTCATTTCCCCACTTCGGTAGTTCTCCAGACCACGGAAAAAGTATTAGACGATTTCAAACCTTATGGTCAAACCAACCTAAAGGATATTGTACGTTGCTTTATACGTCTATCCATTAACCGTTTCCGCTGTGCATCTGCATCATCGGTGATAGATTTTGACGATTTCAATATCGAGACCGCAGAGATGGAATATCACTCAGATCGTTACTCAGACGATTATGACCAGGTATTGTATGCAACGATTGTTGGGTCTATTAACTTTTACGCCAAAGAGATTATAAAAGATGAAAATATCAAATAATTTAATCACATCGATTGCCTGCTTTCGCAAACATTTCGAGTTTCATTCCGTATGGGGACAACTGGATATCTTTCTGCGCGATATGTCGCCCAAAGATATACCATATCCCGATGCCGAGTCCGAACTGCTATACGCGATAATCAAAGATCCGAGTGTAGTAAATATTGCTGATGAGCATATTACTATCGAAGATACTAATATCGATTGTCCATTCGTCATCAACAACTACGCATCATTCTTTTTACCCAGCCTATGTAACAAAAGCCATTATGATCGCATCAGAATAGTGGCCCTATTCGAACTTGCCGGCGTAGAGATGACAAATGAAGCCATATCGGAGGAGGTTTCAAGTGCAGATGGGGCAAAGGAGTTAATTCTCTCTAACGGACAATCGTTGAAAGTTGTTGAATTGAACGAATCGGGTATCAACTTGAATTTGAAACTGGTTAAGGTTAGTCCCCAATCGCTATGTTCGAGCATTGTCGATGGTATAGAGTTACAGCCCGGAAAGTTCGCTTACGGAATCTTCTCCAACCAGGGATTACACAAACTATTAAACCCCGTTGCAGCGAACAACACCTACTCTTTAAGACTATCTATTAACGAGTCGGGAGATGTGATGACCAAAGTTTTTCACAACAAATACGAGATAGAGAGCGATCTATTAAATGTAGTATCATTCTGCACCATCGGTCAAGATGATTTTGCATATATAGAAAATAATCGGGTGTATTGTCATCATAGCGCAACCCTCTCCAAGAGATTAAACGATGCTATTGACTTTTTGGAGTACCCGTTATTTGTTCAGGCCGATGATAACGAGGTGAGAATTACAATGAATGACGGAAGTGTTAAATATATTAATTTATAGTTATTGGCTATGAGTACAAATATCAATTACCCGGTGCGCCCTTCGGGAAATGGTAACGGAAAACGCGACGATTTGCAAAACCGATTGACAGAGAAGAAGTTTGTATTGATTGGCTGGGCCGCGGTGTTGGGCCTGGTAGCTTGCGGAATTATTAAGGTCGAGTGGATTGAATGGCTTTATGTCACTCTGTCGCTTGTGGCGATTGCGGGCATTGGCATCTTCCTGCTCGTCTTCAAGCAGGAGCCTCAAAAGACCCCTACACCCGAGGATAGAGAGCCGGAAGCGGCTGTTGATACCACCCCTGTTGCGACAAATCCTACACCACACAATTGCGAAAATGACCTCCGTGACAAGGAGGCTGAAATTGCCCGACTTAAGTCGGATTGTGAGGCAATCAAACAACGAGTGGAACACAAATACAAATCCGTATGGGTACTTTTGCAGGACCTACATAGATGGGCAGAGAATCTTCCAGCTTCGGATGGCGCGTATATCACTGCTACTCAAACCGAAATATCGAGAGTATTATCTTCGTATGGCTATTCATTCGCTGAGTTATCGCCCCAAAATTTAGACTATTATGACTATGAGAGATGGGATATCAATTCACCCAGAATCATCAGAAGAGCAATCATAACAGGTGATAACAAAGTCGTTGTAAGGGGTATGGCCCATATCCCACAAGATTACGGCAAAAATAGCAAAGAGTAAAATATATGATACACTTTATTACTGATCCAAACTCTAATACTACCACTATTAAGCCAAAAGATAACATGATTTATATTGGCATTGATTTCGGACACGGAGAGACCATTGCCTCCAGAGCCCCCGGCATCGGAGATCATATGGTTTCTCAAATAGCACTTACCAACTCCAACAACTACAACGAATGGAGAGTTGTTTCGGCCGTGGGCAAGAAGGATGGCAAATGGTCATTGGTAAGTGGCAAATGGGATCGCAATCTGGCCGATTTAAGAGAGGGCTTCAAGAGTCTGAATATGTCGCCTCGGGATAAGGAATCCATGCGAGAGTTCGCTAAGTTAATTTTCGAGAGAATCCTTAGCGACAAT
>JBGUTM010000190.1:0-2685 GCA_045133075.1 Alistipes sp.
GTACCGGTATCGGCCTGCTGATAGTTGTTAGTCATAGCCACCGAGTAGAACTCGCCCACCGAGTTATCGCCCATAAGCACACAGCTCGGATATTTCCACGTGATGGCCGAACCTGTCTCGACCTGTGTCCACGACAGACGCGCATTCTCGTGGCACACGCCTCGCTTAGTCACAAAGTTGTAGATACCACCCTTGCCATCCTTATCGCCCGGGTACCAATTCTGCACGGTCGAGTATTTGACCTCGGCATCGCGCAGCACCACAATCTCGACTACCGCAGCGTGGAGTTGATTCTCATCACGGCGCGGAGCGGTACAACCCTCCAGGTAGCTCACATACGAGCCCTCATCCGCCACAATCAACGTGCGCTCGAACTGACCCGTACCCGCAGCATTGATGCGGAAGTAGGTCGAGAGCTCCATCGGGCAACGTACTCCCTTGGGGATGTAGCAGAACGAGCCATCTGAGAATACTGCCGTATTGAGTGCCGAGTAGAAGTTGTCGGCATACGACACCACCGAACCCAGATACTTGCGCACCAGCTCAGGGTAATCCCTCACCGCCTCCGACATCGAGCAGAAGATGATGCCCTTCTCGGCCAGGGTCTCCTTGAAGGTAGTCTTCACCGAGGTCGAGTCCATAACCGCATCGACAGCCACACCCGATAGGGCCAACTGCTCCTCGAGCGGAATACCCAACTTATCGAACGTACGTTTGAGTTCGGGGTCTATATCCTCGATGGAGCCTGCCTTGGGTTGCTGCTTCTTGGGGGCTGCGTAGTAGATGATATCCTGAAAATCTATCTCGGGGATATTCAGATGCGCCCAGGTCGGCACATCCATACTCTGCCAATGGCGGAAGGCCTTCAGTCGCAGTTCGAGCAGCCACTCGGGCTCACCCTTCTTTTGCGATATCAGGCGTACAATACCCTCATCGAGACCACGGCGTATATACTCGGTTTCAATATCCGAGGTGAAGCCGTATTTGTACTCGCCACTATCGAGTTGTTCAATTATATCTGTATTCTTTTCTTTCATAAATCAATAATAGTCTACAAAGATAGAAAATTTCAACGAGAATATGCACCTTTACAGGCACTATCATCTCAATTTTTATCGCTTTGGCACGAAAATTCCACTATTCGCGCCAAAAACGCTCTTCTCTATGGAAAAATTAGGCAATATCAAAAAGATTTTTGAAAAGCGGCGTTCGGTCTACACCCTCTCGCCAAACTCTACACTCAAGGATTCGCAACTCATAGAGTTGTTGCGCGAAATTGTCCGATACGTACCCTCGGCATTCGACTCGCGCTCCACTCGTTTAGTCCTACTCACGGGCAAAGCTCATCAACGTCTATGGGAGATTGTCGAGGAGGTCTTGCGCGAGATTGTCGCACCCGAAAAGTTCGCTCTCACCGAGCAGAAAATCAAAACCTCATTCGCCTCGGGTTACGGCACCATTCTCTTCTTTGAGGATGAGGCTGTGGTGCGAAGTATGCAGGCCCACTTCCCTCTCTATCGCGACCACTTTCTATCCTGGTCGGAGCACACCTCGGCGATGCACCAATACGCCGTCTGGATTGCCCTTGCCGAAGCCGGAATGGGAGCCTCGCTCCAGCACTACAACCCGCTGATTGATAGACGTGTGTGCGAGGAGTGGCAACTGCCACACAGCTGGCGTCTTATAGCCCAGATGCCCTTCGGCGTAGCCTCTGCTCCGACACCTCCCAAAAGCCTTGACGGGGCCGAGGAACAACTTAAAATCTTTACAGAATAGGACACAAAAAAGGCTGTCGCGATACCCCATCCGACAGCCTTATTTTTCACATCTCCGTTTTGCCGTTTACCGCAGTTTATAGTTGATGGTTTTTGCCTCTCCCTTGCGATTGGTATAGGTAATTTTATACTCACCGCGAAAACCTCGGAATGACACCTTATGCTCCGCATCCACCGTAGTTGTTAGGCGCGTAGTCCACTCCTCGTTAATCAACCGATTGAGAACCTCATACGAAGGCTTTGGCATCATATTAACATCGAAGAGACCCGAATAGGAAGGCTCGCCTGCCACGGCTCCACCATCCACCATATTCCACCAGGTAATTCCCGCCACGCGAGGGTGGCTGAACCAGATACGATAGAGGTTTCGTGTCAGTTCCTTTTGAATAGCTCGACCCTCATCGTTATCGGAGGTTGCGCTAATCGTAACCTCACTGATAAATATCGGACGCTCCGCCTCGGAGAGTATATTAAGTCGCAACCATATATTATCGGGATTAAGCACATCAGACTCTCCGGCTGCAATTGCCGAAGCGAGCTTCGGACGCAGGATATGCATCTGGATACCCATATAATCCACTCTGGCACCGCGGTCTACAAGGTCGCGCACAATCTCGACATATCGGCGTATACGTTGAGTATCCCATCGCATATCACACTCGTTAGAGTTGAAAGTAACCGACTTTGGAAAATACTTCATCGCCCAGCTCCACGTCTTGAATGTATAATCATCGGGCATCACTCCGCGGTTTGCCTGATTAAGGCACTCATTAACCACATCCCAATTATGGATTCGACCTTTATATCTCTGTGCCAGCTCCTTGACGTGTGCCTCGAACTCCTGTTCCATAACCTTACGATCCTCACTCATCCAAGTCGGATGGCCCCAACTGCGAATACCGTAGATCAT
>JBGUTM010000191.1:0-1070 GCA_045133075.1 Alistipes sp.
ACTGTGGCAGGTAGTGAGCCCATAACCAAGTATAACATACGCAGGATGGTTACCAAGAGTGAGAGTAGGACACCCTGACGAAGATGGACAAACAGTAACAATTCATTATAAAGAGTTTAGTGAAACTTTTCACCAATGACAGAGATAATTTTTGCAACAAACAATGCTCACAAACTCAGTGAGGTACAGGCCCTGCTGGGCGATGAATTCAAATTAGTAACTCTGCGTGATTGCGGCGTCACCGAGGATATCCCCGAGACCTCCGCAACGCTCGAGGGTAACGCCTCGCAGAAGTCGCACTATCTCCACAACCGCGTGGGCAAGAACTGTTTTGCCGATGATACAGGTCTCGAGGTTGAGGCTCTGGGCGGTGAGCCGGGGGTACGCTCGGCACGTTATGCTACGGATGGCCACGACTTTGCTGCCAACAATCTGTTGTTGCTCAAAAATATGGAGGGTAAGGAGAATCGCCGTGCACGCTTTCGCACAGTGATATCGCTGATCCTTGATGGCGAGGAGCACCTCTTTGAGGGTGTTGTCGAGGGACATATCGCCGAGTGTGAGGCCGGATGCGGTGGCTTTGGCTACGATCCTCTGTTTGTCCCCGAGGGTTTTGACCGTACCTTTGCCGAGATGTCTGCCGAGCAGAAGAATGCCATCTCTCACCGTGGCCGCGCAGTGCAGAGGCTGGTAGCCTTCCTTAAACAAAAAAACGACTGATGAAAATCAGTCGTTGGTCGGAATTCTAATTTTGTGGGAGCTGAGGGATTGGCTACTCCGCAAATAAATTTGCTCCGTTTAACGCCTTTCCCTTCACCTCGCCGGTGGGGCCCTTACAAAGAATTGCACTTCGCAAGACGTTGATAAATCAACTTATTTTGTTCCTCCGCAGGGTCTTATGCAAACAAGTTTGCAACGCCTCTGCGCAAAAACAAAAGGTGTCGATTTTTCGACACCTTTTTGCTTCGTTTGTTCTTTGTGGGAGCTGAGGGATTCGAACCCCCGACCCTCTGCTTGTAAGGCAGATGCTCTGAACCAGCTGAGCTAAGCTCCCAAAAAGCGCCTGAACA
>JBGUTM010000192.1:0-9156 GCA_045133075.1 Alistipes sp.
ACACCATTTCAATTTATGAAAAGAGTCTATACATTCGGCGACGGAAAAGCCGAAGGTAATGCCGAGATGAGAAATCTTCTTGGCGGCAAGGGTGCTAACCTCGCCGAGATGAACCTCATCGGTATTCCGGTACCTCCGGGATTCACTATCACTACGGACGTATGTTCGGAGTACTACGCTAACGGCCGCGAGAAGATGGTCGAGATTCTTCGCCCCGAGGTGGAGAAGGCTATGAAGGGTATCGAGGCTCTCACCGGCCGCAAGTTCGGTGACAAGGAGCTCCCCTTGCTCGTATCGGTTCGTTCGGGCGCTCGCGCTTCTATGCCGGGTATGATGGATACCATCCTCAACCTCGGTATGAACGATGAGGCCGTAGAGGCTGTTGCAAAGCTCTCGGGCAACCCCCGCTTCGCTTGGGACTCGTACCGCCGCTTCGTACAGATGTACGGTGATGTGGTGCTCGGTATGAAGCCCGCATCGAAGGAGGACGAGGATCCGTTCGAGGTATTGATTGACGAGCAGAAGGAGAAGAAGGGCGTTAAGAACGACACCGATCTTACAACTGACGACCTGAAGGAGCTCGTGCAGAAGTTCAAGGTAGCTATCAAGGAGCAGACCGGCGGCGAGTTCCCCAACAACCCCTGGGATCAGCTCTGGGGCGCAATCTGCGCAGTATTCGGCTCGTGGATGAACGAGCGTGCAATCCTCTACCGCAAGCTCAACAACATCCCCGCAGAGTGGGGTACCGCAGTAAACGTACAGGCGATGGTATTCGGTAATATGGGTGACAACTCGGCTACCGGTGTTGCCTTCTCGCGTGACGCTGCTACCGGTGAGAACATCTTCAACGGTGAGTACCTCGTGAATGCACAGGGCGAGGATGTGGTTGCTGGTATCCGCACACCGCAGCAGATCACCATCGAGGGTTCGAAGCGTTGGGCTAAGGCTCAGAACATCTCGGAGGAGGAGCGTGCTGCTAAGTATCCTTCGCTCGAGGAGGTTATGCCCACAGTATACAAGGAGTTGGATGAGATTCAGCACCACCTCGAGGAGTACTTTACCGATATGCAGGACATCGAGTTCACTATCCAGGATGGTAAGCTCTGGATGCTCCAGTGCCGTAACGGTAAGCGTACCGGTGCCGCAATGGTGAAGATCGCTATGGATATGCTCCGCGAGGGTCTTATCGATGAGAAGACCGCCGTTCTGCGCTGCGAGCCCGCAAAGCTCGATGAGCTGCTCCACCCCGTATTCGACAAGGCCGCTATCAAGAGCGCAAAGGTCGTAACCAAGGGTCTGCCCGCATCACCCGGTGCCGCTACCGGTCCGGTAGTATTCTTCGCCGAGGATGCTGAGAAGGTATTCGCAGCAACCGGCCAGAAGGCTATCCTCGTTCGTATCGAGACTTCGCCCGAGGATTTGAAGGGTATGCTCGATGCTGCAGGTATCCTCACCGCACGTGGCGGTATGACCTCTCACGCTGCCGTTGTGGCTCGTGGTATGGGTAAGTGCTGCGTATCGGGTGCTGGTGAGCTGGCTATCGACTACAAGGCTCGCACAATCAACGTAAACGGATATACCATCAAGGAGGGCGACTGGGTTTCGCTCAACGGTTCGACCGGTGAGGTTTACCTCGGTCAGGTTGCAACCAAGGCTGCTGACCTGAGCGGCGACTTCGGTCAGCTGATGGAGTTGGCTGGCAAGTATGCCAAGATGAAGGTTCGCGCAAATGCCGACACTCCGCGTGATGCAGAGCAGGCATTCGCATTCGGTGCCGAGGGTATCGGTCTCTGCCGTACCGAGCATATGTTCTTCGAGGGTGACCGTATCAAGGCGGTTCGTGAGATGATCCTCTCGGATGACGAGGCTGG
Source organism: Alistipes sp. (assembly GCA_045133075.1). Taxonomy (GTDB): domain Bacteria; phylum Bacteroidota; class Bacteroidia; order Bacteroidales; family Rikenellaceae; genus Alistipes. The sequence continues at coordinate 1,872 of JBGUTM010000192.1, forward strand.
ACGCCGCGTAGCTCTTGCGAAGTTGCTCCCGATGCAGCGTGGCGACTTCGAGGGTCTGTTCAAGGCGATGAAGGGCTATCCCGTGATCGTTCGTCTGCTCGATCCCCCCTTGCACGAGTTCGCTCCCAACACCGAGAAGGAGCGGCGTGAAATGGCTGAGGAGCTGGGTATCCCCTTCGAGGCTGTTGCCGCAAAGGTAGAGTACCTCCACGAGGTTAACCCGATGCTCGGTCACCGTGGTTGCCGTCTGGGTAACACCTACCCCGAGATCACCGAGATGCAGGCTCGCGCAATCATCGAGGCTGCTATGAACGTGAAGGCTACTGGCATTGACGTGAAGGTTGAGATTATGGTTCCGCTCGTAGGTAACCACAAGGAGTTGCGCTACCATAAGAAAATCATCGACCGCGTAGCTAACGAGGTATTTGCTGAGCGCAACGACCGCATCGACTACCTCGTAGGTACTATGATCGAGGTCCCCCGCGCAGCTGTGACCGCTAACCAGATCGCTGAGGTTGCAGAGTTCTTCTCATTCGGTACTAACGACCTTACTCAGATGACTCTCGGATTCTCGCGTGATGATATCGCTAAGTTCTTGCCCGTATACCTCGACAAGGGTATCCTCAAGAGCGACCCGTTCCAGGTACTCGACCGCAACGGTGTAGGTCAGCTCGTTCGTGAGGCCGTATTCAAGGGTCGCACAACTCGCGAGAACCTCAAGTGTGGTATCTGCGGTGAGCACGGTGGTGAGCCCTCTTCGGTAGAGTTCTGCCACTATGCAGGTCTGAACTACGTAAGCTGCTCGCCCTTCCGCGTGCCTATCGCTCGCCTGGCAGCGGCTCACGCAGCACTCAACGAGAAATAATCGTTAAGTCAGATATTTCCCAAAAGACCTCGCCTGCTTAGGTGAGGTCTTTTTTACCATTCTGCGTACCGCCGCTTTTGAAAAAAACAAGCCTGTTTTTTCTTCGCACCTTTTCGAAAAAGGTGCCTAAAAATGCTTTTTTCTTTGTCGCTTTTAGAAAAAAGCTCCGCAAAACCTTTCAATCGAAACTTCGTTTCGAGGAACTTGACAACGTGAAAGTTTTTGGGGTTTTATTTTCGAGGCTTTGGTTGTCTACGACAATGGTTCAAAATGCAACAAGTGGCCTTTTTGTAAGTAAACTTTCAACAGGCCACTTATCACATTTTGCACTATCCTTGCGGATACCTCAAACCCTCGAAAACTAAAAAGGTCAAACTTAAAACTTAAAACTTCAAGTTTCAATTTTCAAAACTCTAAAACGCCTCACTTCAAAGCTAAAAAGGTCAAATGGTAGTGGGATTGAGTGTGGAGTATAATAGAGAGGTTAGAGAGGTTAGGGATAGCAGCAAGGTCTACACAGACAAACTCCTTAAACTACCTACCCCCCCCCTTCAACCTCTCGCCGCAGGCACCGCCTCACACAAAGAAAAAAAACTCCATAGCCGGCTTAATTTTGAATTGTAAATTTTATTTACTATATTTGTATAGTAAATACTTAAAGTCTGATTTTATGGACAAAAACGTATATTGTGTGATTATGGCAGGCGGAGGAGGAGCCCGTCTGTGGCCTCGTAGCCGCCGCTCGATGCCCAAGCAATTCCTCGACATCTTCAACACGGGAAAATCATTCCTGCGTATAACCTTCGAGCGTTTCGCCAAGATTGTTGCGCCCGAGAACTTTTTGGTCGTAACCAATGCAGGATACAAAGACCTTGTGTTGGAGCATATCCCCGAGCTCAAGGAGAGCCAGATATTGTGTGAACCTATCGGTCGCAACACCGCCCCCTGCATCTGCTATGCAGCATACTCCCTGCGCAAGCAAAACCCCGAGGCAAAGATGATTGTAACCCCCTCGGATCACATTATGTTGCAGGAGGACGAGTTCTGCTCGATAGCCACCGAACTATTGGAGTTTATCGACTCGAACGATGTGCTGATGACCGTAGGACTTACCCCCACACGTCCTGAGACCGCATACGGATATATCCAGAAATCCAACTCGGAGAGCATCAGCCGCGTGAAGTGCTTCACCGAGAAGCCCAACCTCGAACTGGCGCAGACCTTCGTGCAGTGTGGCGAGTTCTTCTGGAATTCGGGCATCTTCATCTGGAAGGCGAAGGATATCATCGCTGCCATCGAGAAGTATCTACCCGAGCACCACAATCTCTTCAACGGCATCGCTGAGAGTTACGGTACTGAGGCCGAGGCTAAGGCCATCGAGCAAGTATTCTCGCAGTGTCGCTCAATCTCGATTGACTATGGCGTGATGGAGAAGGCCGACAATGTATATGTACGTTGTGGCGACTTCGGCTGGAGCGATGTAGGAACATGGGGTTCACTCTACCAACTCTCACGCAAGGACAAATATGCCAATGCCAAGCCCGAAAAGGGATGTTTCACCCACAACACCCGCAACTGCATAATCTCGCTCCCGAAGGATAAAGTGGCGGTAATCAACGGATTGCGCGACTACATAGTGGTCGATACAGAGGATATCCTGATGATTTGCCCGCGTGAAGAGGAGCAACACATACGCGAATATATTGATGAGGTACGTTTCAACCTCGGCGACAAACACGACTAACCGAATGGCAGACATCGAGCGAATATATGACCTCTTCGGAGAGTGTTCGGGCGTTACCACCGACTCACGTAATGTGGGCGATGGGGCGCTCTTTGTGGCTCTGCGCGGAGCCTCGTTTGACGGCAACAAGTTTGTATGCGCGGCACTGGATGCGGGCGCAAAGTATGCCATTACAGACTCGGACGAGCCTGTGGCCGAGCGTCCCGATCTTACGGAACGCATAATCCGAGTCGAGGATTCGCTCTCGGCATTGCAGGCATTGGCTCGCGAACATCGCCGCCGTCTGGCGCTGCCGATTATAGGCATCGTAGGCAGCAACGGCAAGACCACCACCAAGGAGCTGGTGAGCCGAGTGCTGGCCGAGCGTTTCGAGGTATATGCCACCCGTGGCAACCTCAACAATCACATAGGAGTACCACTGACCCTGCTGGCGATGACGCGCGACACGGAGTTTGGCGTGGTCGAGATGGGAGCAAGTGCTTGTGGAGAGATAGCTCTGCTCGCTTCGATTGCCGAGCCCAACTACGGCATCATCACCAACATCGGCCGTGCCCATCTTGAGGGCTTCGGAGGTAAGGAGGGGGTCCGCCGAGGCAAGGGTGAGCTCTTTGACTTTCTGGCCGAGAATGGAGGTCACGCCTTTGTGCCAGATGAGGACGCTACGCTGATGTCGATGGCTGCCGAGAGGGAGAACCTCATCGTAGAGCACTACTCGCGAACCATTGCCGATGGTGTGTCATCACACCTTGAGGGCGAGTACAATCGTGCAAATATAGCCGCGGCGATTGCCGTGGGTCGATACTTCGACATACCACAGGAGCGTATCGCCGATGCCATTGCCGGCTATCGTCCCGACAACAACCGCTCGCAGAGGGTGGAGAGTGGTCGCAACACTCTGATTGTGGATTGCTACAACGCCAACCCATCGAGTATGGCTGCAGCCATAGAGAATATGCGAAGCGAGAGAGGCGAAGGGAAACTGCTCATCCTGGGTGATATGCTCGAGCTCGGCGAGTGGAGCGGTGAGGAGCATCGCAAGACGCTCGAAGCGGCAATCTCAATTGATGAGGCCGAAATCTTCACCGTGGGTCTCCACTTCCGCGAGGCTGCACACACTCTGGCGGCAGATGTCAAGTGTTTCGACAATACCGAATTGCTCAGCAAATACCTCGACATAAATACATTAAGAGGTCGCACGATTCTGCTCAAGGGTTCGCGCGGAATGCGTTTAGAGCTCTTAATCGAAAAGCTATAAACCAATGGACAATTGACTACTGATAACTGAGTAAGTAACAAATAATAATTATATAAAAATGAAGAGACTCTTTATGTTGGCTATGGCTATGGTTGTAAGTTTTACGGCTGTAGCTAAGGAGCAGCCCAAATGGCTCCAAGATGCGGTCATCTACCACATCTACCCCTCGTCTTATATGGACTCGAATGGTGACGGTATGGGTGATCTGAACGGTATTCGTCAGCGATTGGACTACATCCGCAGCGTAGGATTTAACTGTATATGGATGTCGCCCTGCTTTGTAAGTGCGTGGGAAGATGGCGGTTACGACATCCTCGACTACTATAAGGTAGACCCCCGTTTCGGCACCAACGAGGATCTATTCGCGCTAATCAAGGAGGCTCACGAAAAGGGTATCAAGGTATTGCTTGACCTTGTTGCCGGCCACACCTCAGACAAGCACCCCTGGTTCAAGGAGGCTTGCAAGGCCGAACCCAACAAATACTCCGACTACTTCATCTGGACTAAAGGCAAGGCCAAAAAGCCCGTTATGTCGAGCTCGAACAAGCGAGGCAGCTGGGTCGATAACAACCATCCACGCGATGGATACTTTATGACCAACTACTACGACATCCAGCCCGCACTCAACTACGGATACCTCAATCCCAACCCCGCAAACGAGTGGGAGCAGAGTTACGATGCACCGGGACCGAAGGCTGTGCGCGAGGAGTTGAAGCGCATCATTGCCTACTGGTGTGACCACGGAGCAGATGGCTTCCGTGTCGATATGGCCTCTTCGCTGGTCAAGAACGACAACAACAACCGCGATGGTGTCATCCGCCTCTGGAACGAGATCTTCGCGTGGTATAATGCCAAGTATCCCGAAAACATTATGCTCTCGGAGTGGGCAAATCCCCAGCAGTCACTCACCTCAGGATTCAATATCGACCTGCTGATTCACAACAACATCGGCGGAAAAATATACCGCCCGTTGGTCTGCGAGACCGATGACAAGTCTAACCCCACCACCATCTACTTTTCGCCCGAGGGCAAGGGTGAGGTGCGTCAATCTATGGAGACCTACACCGAGGTATATAACACCTTCCGCAAGATTGGAGGTTACGCTTCGCTGCCCACCTGCAGCCACGACATCTGGCGTCTTACCCGTCTGAATCGTTCAACTCCCGAAGAGCAGAAGATCGCCATCACCCTCTTCCTGACGCTGCCCACCCCGCCGATTGTATACTATGGCGAGGAGATCGGTATGCGCAGTCTGGAGCACGCGTGTCCCAAGGAGGGTAGTTTCTCGACTCGTAACCGCACCTCGTGCCGTACCCCGATGCAGTGGGACACCACCGCCAATGCAGGCTTCTCGACCGTAGCTGACAACACGAAGCTCTTCCTGCCGATAGATCCCGCCCCCACCTTCCCCAATGTTGCGGAGCAGCAGAACGATCCCAACTCGGTACTCAACTATGTGAAGGGTCTCTTAAAGTTGCGCAGCAAGACCCCCGCACTCGGCACTGCCGGCGAGTGGAAGTATGTGGGCGATATGGACAACCCCTACCCTATGATCTATGCACGTACCCTGGGTAAGGATAAGTATGTGGTAGTCTTCAACCCCTCGAAGAGAGATGTTAGTGGCTCGATTGCATCTATGGGCAAGAAGGCCGAGTGGGTATACGGTAACAACCGTAAACTCGCCAAGTGCAAAAGCTCGAAGGATGGCCACACATTCGCTATGAAGCCTTTCAGCGTTGCTATCTTCCGAATCGAATAATTGACAATCGGCAATTGATAATTAAGGTATTATAGAGATTATGGAGCAGAACACAAATATATCGTTACCCGAAAACGCCTACCGCGAACTGAAGGCTGGTGAAGAATACCAGCCAATAATGTCGGCACAGAGCACTCCGGCCGAGGCTACACCCTACTCGGTGAGTATGGGTGTCATTATGGCCATCATCTTCTCGGCGGCAGCGGCCTTCCTCGGACTGAAGGTCGGCCAGGTATTCGAGGCGGCCATCCCCATCGCAATCCTGGCTGCAGGATTTGGCTCACTGCGTGGCAAAAAGCGCAGTATGCTGGGCGAAAATGTTATCATTCAGTCGATTGGAGCATCTTCAGGCGTGATTGTGGCAGGTGCAATCTTTACCCTGCCCGCACTCTACATCCTGGGCTTGGAGGCACAATTCTATCAGGTATTCCTCTCGTCACTGCTCGGTGGCGTGCTCGGAATCGTGATGCTTATCCCCTTCCGCAAATACTTCGTCAAGGATATGCACGGCAAATACCCCTTCCCCGAGGCTACGGCGACCACCGAGGTACTCGTCTCGGGAGAGAAGGGCGGAAAGCAGACCGTACTGCTGGCTGTTGCAGGCCTTATCGGCGGTCTTTACGACTTTGCCGTATCATCGTTCGGCGCGTGGGCCGAGAACATCTCGACCAAGATGACCGCGTGGGGTGTGGCTGTGGCCGACAAATTCAAGGTGGAGTTCTCGATGAACACCGGAGCAACACTGCTCGGTCTGGGCTACATCATCGGTCTGAAGTATGCCGTAATCATCACCGCAGGCTCGTGCCTCGTGTGGTTTGTGATTGTTCCTCTGGTGGGCTACGCTTCGGCCGAGGCAGCCGAAATGACTGCAATGCAGCTCTTCCAGGCCTATGGTCGTCCCATCGGCATCGGCGGTATCGCAATGGCCGGACTTATCGGCATCATCAAGCAGGCCGGCATTATCAAGTCGGCCGTAGGTCTTGCAGTCAAGGAGCTGGGCGGCAAGAAGTCGGAGGGCATCGTTGAGCGCACACAGCGCGATATCTCGATGAAGGTTATCCTCTCGGTGATTATCGCCGTTCTCGTATCGACCCTGGTGTTCTTCCAGTTTGGTGTGCTGGGCAACTGGTTCCACACCATCGTTGCACTGCTGATCGTCTTCATCATCGCATTCCTCTTTACCACTGTGGCTGCAAATGCAATCGCTATCGTGGGTACCAACCCCGTGTCGGGAATGACTCTGATGACTCTGATCCTCAGCTCGCTCGTGCTGGTATCCATTGGTCTTAATGGCGAGAAGGGTATGACCGCAGCACTGATTATCGGTGGCGTGGTCTGCACTGCACTCTCGATGGCCGGAGGCTTTATCACCGACCTGAAGATCGGCTATTGGCTCGGAACCACTCCCCGCAAGCAGGAAACCTGGAAGTTCCTGGGCACATTCGTATCGGCAGCAACGGTTGCCGGCGTAATGATCATCCTCAACAAGACCTATGGCTTCGTTGGCGAGAATGCGCTGACCGCTCCGCAGGCAAATGCTATGGCGGCAGTTATCAAACCGCTAATGGAGGGTGGCCAGACCCCATGGGTACTCTACTTCGCGGGTGCCATGTTGGCCCTCGTGCTGAATTGGATCGGTGTACCGGCATTGGCATTCTCGCT
>JBGUTM010000193.1:0-5132 GCA_045133075.1 Alistipes sp.
CCATCACCGGCTTTGCATCAGCGTCATAATCCACTGCAAAGGGCTTGAATCCGCGTAGCCCATTCTCTACCAGGTCTGCGTATGGCTCGTTGATACGCAGGCGGAAATCTGCTATAATGTAATCTTTACTCATTGGCTTCGAGTGTTAGTATTCGGTCGCAGTAGTCCAGCGAGCTTTCGCGGTGGGCTATTACGATGATTGTTAATTCTTTATTGTGTTTCGATAGTTGTTCTATTGCTTTATTGATATTCTGCTCGGTGTCATTGTCGAGCGAGGATGTTGCCTCGTCAAAGAAGAGTACTTCGGCCTCCTTGTATAGTGCTCGGGCTATGCCGATACGTTGTCGCTGACCGCCCGAGAGTCGATTGCCACACTCACCGGCAGGAGTGTTTATACCCTGCGGTAGTGAGTCAATAAACTCGCGCAAATCTGCCATATCTACTGCACGATCAAGGCGTTCGCGGTCGATATCCTCAGGTGCTATGCCGAGGGCTATATTCTCGATCAAGGTGCCGTCAGTGAGGAATATATGCTGCGATACGTATCCCACGATGTTGAGCCATTGGCGGCGGTTCTCGGGCGAGAGGGGTTTATTGTCAATGTATATTGCTCCGGATGTGGGGCTGAAGAATCCGAGCATAAGGTTGAATAGAGTGGTCTTTCCCGCTCCCGAACGACCACGAATGCCCACGTGCTCACCCTTGCGTATCGAGAATGAGAGGTTGTTGATAACGCTCTGCTCGCCATCCTCGAAGCGGAACGAAACATCCTCGAGTCGAATATCGTTCGAGAAGGGAACACGCTCGGTGGAGGCGTCAATCGTGGGGTCTATATCATCAATGCGGGCATCGCGGATGATCTCTATGGTGTAGCGGTTGTAGCGAAGCGAGGCCCACGCGCTCATAATGTTGCGTACCGATGGCATAAGTCGCAGAGCCGCCACGGCAAAGATTCCGAAGAGAACCTTGATGCTGCCCCCCTCAAGACCCAGATTGAGCAATACCATCACGGCCAAACCGATGGCCAGACCTATCTCGGTGAATATCTGAGGCAGGGTCGATAGGGTGGCGTTCTTCAGTCGTACATCGACCACTTCGTTCATTGCCTCATCGAAGCGGCGCAACATTGCGGGGAAGGCGTTGCAAACCTCGATGTCGGAGTATCCGCGATAGGTGTCTATCACGTTGCGCATCTTGGCGCGTTGAGCTGTGTTCTCCACATCTCCGTAGTGGTTCAGACGATTACGTACCATTCGAACGTAGAGCCACGCCGCCGGGGTGAAGATTATGATAATGAGTACTGCCGCCGCCACATTGTAGCAGGCCAGTGCGATAAAGAGCATTGCGAAGAGCATTACCTCGCTGGCTATGGTTGCCAGGGGGCGCAGAATGCCGACTACAAAGGTGAGGCATACCACGTTTACGTTGCGCGTAAGTAGCGAAGAGTTGCTGCTCTTGATGTAGCTCAGACCGCGGTTGTGATAGTCGATGTAGAGCCTGCGCGAGAGAAACGTGTAGAGGTCGTAGATGAAGTTGCGTTCGGCGGTGTAGAGCCCCAGATTTATGGCGCACTTGATGATGATGATGCCGACAACAGCCACACATACCGCCACCACAAACCACTCATCCGAACTGAATCCGAGGGCCTGGTATATACGGTTCAAATGGCTGCTTTGATGAATGGAGTCGGTGTCGAGAATCAGCACCAATACAGGCACAAGCATAGCCAGTCCCACGAAGTTGAGTAGGGCTCTGACGAGAATGGTCAAAGCTACCCACGCACCTCGAGCGCGGAACGATTTGGGAATTATCTCCAGGACACCTTGTTTCATCACCACAAAGTTAGATATTTTTTCGAAGATTGTTGGAGTTATTTTCATTTTATTTCTATATTTGTAAAGTTTAAGAGTGTGAGCACAGATTATTAACCTAAATTATAACATTATGAAACTACAAAAATTGCTTTTAGGCCTTATGGCATTGGTGCTTTTTGTGGGTTGCGACTGCTGTGGCAAGAGAGTCTCGGCAGAGAATCCCAAAGCTGATGCTAAGGCTGTTGTGATGTCCGGCAATGCCCGTTTTACGGTGCTGACCTCGCAACTTATCCGTATGGAGTGGGCCGAGGATGGTAAGTTTGAGGACAATGCGACCCTCACTTTCATCAATCGAAACCTCCCCGTGCCCGACTTTTCAGTAGAGCAGAGCGATGCAGAGCTGGTTATCAAGACTGCCGATGTAACACTGACCTACGTCAAGGGCGAGAAGTTCTCGGCCGAGAATCTCAAGGCAGAGTTCCTGCTCAATGGCGAGAAGACCACCTGGACATACGGCGATGATGAGAGCGCAAACCTTATGGGTACAACCCGTACCCTCGACCGTTGTAATGGCTGGAACCTCGGCTATGAGCCGATGGAGAAGGGCGTCCTCTCGCGTGCAGGTTGGAGCATTATTGACGACTCGGCAAATCACATCCTGGTTGATGTCGATTCGCACTGGAAGAAGTGGGTTGAGTGTCGTCCCGAGGGCGATCGTCAGGATCTCTACCTCTTCGCTTATGGTCATGAGTATACCAAGGCTCTGAAGGATTATACGAGGGTTGCAGGCGATATTCCTCTGCCTCCGAAGTATGCATTTGGTTATTGGTGGAGCCGCTACTGGATGTATTCGGATAGCGAGTTCCGCGAGTTGGTGTCGCAGATCAAGGGTTTTGGTGTGCCTATCGATGTTCTGATTGTTGATATGGACTGGCACGAGACCTGGACTCTGCGCCGCAAGGATGCACCTCGCGATAAGTATGGCGAGCGTATCGGTTGGACCGGTTATACCTGGAAACCGCAGCTCTTCCCCTCGCCCAAGAACTTCCTTACCTGGGCTCATAACGAGAAACTCAAGACCTCACTCAACCTTCATCCCGCATCGGGTATCGAGCCCTTCGAGGAGCCGTATGAGCGTTTTACGAAGGAGTATGGTTGGGATAAGCCCGGTGAGGGTGTGCCCTTCCGTATGTCGGAGCAGCAGTGGGCAGATGCTTACTTTAAGACCGTTCTTGAGCCTATGGAGGATGATGGTGTAGACTTTTGGTGGCTCGATTGGCAGCAATGGCGTAAGAGCAAGTATGTCAAGGGCTTGAGCAATACTTTCTGGCTCAACCACACCTTTACACACCACGCAAACGAGCGTGATGCAAACAAGCGTGCTATGATTCACCACCGCTGGGGTGGTCTGGGCTCGCACCGCCATCAGGTGGGCTTCTCAGGTGATACCTATACCTCGTGGGAGACCCTGAGCTTCCTGCCCTGGTTTACTTCGACCGCTTCGAACGTAGGTTATGGCTATTGGGGTCACGATATTGGTGGTCATATGTTCCCCAAGGGCGTGGAGAGTACCGATCCTGAGATCTATACCCGCTGGTTGCAGTATGGTGTGTTCACCCCCATCTATAAGACTCATAGTACCCGCGATCCGAAGATTGAGCGCCGTGTATGGAAGTTCCCCGACCATATGTTCGATATGCGTGCCGCTATCCGTCTGCGCTATGATTTGGCACCTTATATCTATACAGCTGCCCGTCAGGCTTACGATACCGGTGTTTCGATGTGCCGTCCGATGTACTACTCTTGGCCCGAGCTTGATGAGGCTTACGATATGAAGGAGCAGTTTATGTTTGGTGACGACATCCTCGCTACCGCAGTCTGCAAACCTATCGACCCCGTTACAGGCCTTGCCGAGAGAGAGATGTGGTTCCCCGAGGGTCAGTGGTTCGATTGCGCTACGGGTGCTATGTACGATGGCAACCAGAAGGTTACTCTGCACTATACCATCGGTGAGAATCCCTACTTCGCAAAGGCCGGCTCGATTATCCCGATGAACCCCTCGACTGTGAAGAATCTGCAGGATGCGTGTGATGAGCTGGTGCTGACCGTTATCCCGGGTGGCGATGGCCAAACATCGCTCTATGAGGATAATGGTAACAATACCAACTATGCAGATGAGTACGCTACCACCAAGATTTCGAATACGGTTAAGGGTAATGTTGTTCGCGTAGTTATCGAGGGCCGCGAGGGTGACTTCGATGGAGCTCTTTCGGAGCGTAGCTATGAACTTCGTTTCCCGGCACATTTCCCGCCCAAGTCGGTGAAGGTTAATGGTAAGGAGTATGCTTACAACCGCTTTGCGGGTGATGGTGAGTGGACTTATGATGGTTACACCTTGGCACCCATCGTGAACGTGCCGAAGACCGCATGTGGTAAGAAGGTTGTCGTTGAGCTTACCTTCGATGATGAGGCTATGGCTAATCAGCACCGCCTCTATGGTATGCAGGGTGTCTTCAACCGTTTCGTTGTGCTTACCCCCAAGGTTAAGCTCGACTACGGTACCAATTTCGATCGCTATGCGATGTTGCCTGATGCATATCTGAACGTGTCGCAGTGTCCGAACTACATTATGGAGCACCCCTTCCGCATTATGGAGTGGCTCGATAAGTATGACGGAGCGAAGGATCAGATTGTTCCCACCTTCGAGCAGATCGGAACCTTCAATCCCGACCTGGTTGCAAGTATTGCAGCTCAGTTGCAGTACTAACAGAATTCCTCGATACACAAAAAACTCCGCCCTGATTGCTCGGGGCGGAGTTTTTGTGTTATTGGGTAATAATTTAGGTGCCTATGGTGAGAGGGGAGTAGTGGATTTTAATATGTTTTAGTATACCTTTCTGCCATCCCTACACTCCCGATTACCTCGCACTGCTGCCTAAAAAAGAGACTCTATTTTTTGCTCTTGACAGCGATGATGCTCGATATGCGGCGTTCGCCCTCGTGGTCGAACTTCTTATTGCGGCAGGGGAAGTTGATAACACCCTCATCCTTGCTCCACATCGTTGAAGAGCTACCACCATCGAGGTTTATGGCATCCGTGAGGCCGAGCCACTCGCAAACCTTGGTCAGCTCGGCGATGGTTACACCCGCGGCGTTACCCTTCGAGCGACCATCAACCACCACCAGGTAGATGTTGCCCTTCTTGTCGGTGCCGATGGCGGTGCGGGGGTGGCGGCGTATGTAGGTGTAGTATGCGCCGATATCCTTGCCGTGCTTCGCCTCGACCATACTCTTGGTGTAGCCCTCGTGGTCTATGCT
>JBGUTM010000194.1:0-2764 GCA_045133075.1 Alistipes sp.
CGGGTGATATGCAGTTCGACTTCCCCGCAAGCGTTCGCGAGCTTGTTGATCGCAAAGAACTCTCCGAGAAGGATCTCGACAAGATGCTCCGTCCGATGATTGCCACCTGCATCCGCTTTGGCCTCTACGACCGTTTCCAGAATGGTCAGCCCAACGAGGATCACCTCGTGGCAAAGATGCCCGACCACCTGAAGGTTTCGTACCATACGGCTGCCGAGGGTACCGTGCTGCTCAAGAATAACGGCATCCTCCCCATCGCCGACAATCGTCAGATTCTGCTTATAGGCTGCTGGGCAGATAAGTTGCCCCAGGGCGGTGGTTCCTCAAAGGTCGAGGGCTATAACCACATCCGTCCCGCCGATGCTATCCGCTCGGTAACTCGCGCAAAGGTTACCGTTCGCGAGAAGCCCTCGATTGCCGAGATGCGCAAGGCCGACATCATCATCTGCGCTACCGGCACCATCGACAGCGAAGGTACCGAGCGTCCCTTTGCTCTTGCAGCTGCTGATGAGGAGTTGGTACGCCTTGCTGTTGAGCTCAACCCCAACACTATCGTTCTGGTAAACAGCGGCTCGGGTATCGATATGAGCGCGTGGAACGATAAGGCTGCGGCAATTCTCTATGGTTGGTACCCCGGTCAGAATGGCTTTGAGGCTATCGCTGACATCATCGTAGGCAACGTAAACCCCTCGGGCAAACTGCCTATGACCATCGAGCGTTCTTTCGCCGACTCGCCCGCCGCAAACCTTGTTCCCAAGGGTGCAAGCCTGAGCAAAGCCAAGGGTAACCCCAACGAGAAGATGTTCCACCCCGCAACTTACGATGTTCACTACAGCGAGGGTATCTTCGTAGGCTACCGTTGGTATGAGTCGAAGAATATCAAGCCGCTCTACCCCTTCGGCTTCGGTCTGTCGTACACCTCATTCGCCCTGAACGATGCGAAGGTCGAGAATACACTTGTTGCACCCAAGAAGCCCGCAATGGTAAGTGTAACGCTCACCAATACCGGAAAGAAGGAGGGTGCAGAGGTTGTTCAGCTCTATGTTACCGAGAAGAACCCGACAGTAGCTCGCCCCAAGAAGGAGCTCAAGGCCTTCAAGAAGGTCAAGCTGGCTCCTGGCACAAGTGCGGTTGTAACCTTCGAGGTAAAGCATAAGGATCTCGCCTTCTGGAACGAGCAGACCCACAAATGGCAGGTAAACTCGGGTGAGTATATCGTATCGCTCGGTACATCATCCGCCGATATCGACACACAAGTAACCGTTTCGGTGAAGTAATAACTACCCTACTAAACAAAAAAAAACTGCCCGACTCACAATCGGGCAGTTTTTTCATTTAGCCGTTGGCCGTTGGCCAATCTTCATTGGTTTTTATTTTACTCATCAAGGCTTGTTTTCATCCACTCCACATCTTTGCGAACAATCTCTTTTGTCAGTCCATAGATATCGGGGAACTCGACACACAGCCCGTCATAGAGGCTCTGAAGGCCTTCCATATATGCCTTGGCAGACGCCCTGTTCTCGGACAAAAGACGCTCAAACTCATTCCTTACGGGGAAGAACTTGGTAGTGCGGATACCGTGCTTGAGATTTGATGAATAGTAATCAATAAGACCTCTCAAGAGTTCCTTCTGCACCTCATTCTTCGCGATGTGGTTGATAGCCTCCGCAATTGAACGCTCGGGGTCGTAATCGTAGGGATTATTCATAAAGTCTGCCATCGTATAGAGTGGCAGGCGTGTGAGCAGATTATCCCTCATCGGGTTTGCCATCATTCCATACAACACCTCACTGATTCCACCCTCACGGCCCGTGAGCGGAGCCACGTTCATCGTGTTGTGGTAGTCATTCACGGGATAGTTATCCCACAAAATCATCTCGTGCTTTACGACCTCCTTATATCGCAATACATCTTCGACCGTAATCTCGGGACTGACGGTATACTCACCCACCCAGAAGACAAAAATATCCTTGTGGAGCGACTCGGCCAGCTGTTCGAGGTAGGCTCTCTTCTCGGGCACCTTCAAATCCTTTCCTCGATACCATGTCGGGCAGAAAATCATACGACACTTCGGATCGTTCTCCTTGAGTGCAGCGTATAGTTTATTGGTAAACTGCGACTGCCCCACGGCATCAATCTCGAGGTGCGACTGCAGGTGCAAATCATCAATGGCGATGTAGAACCACTGCACCCCCTGCTCCTGAAACCAACGATACTTGGCCAATAATGCCTCGAAATCCTCCTCCTTGGCAGGGTCAAGCGGTCGTGGCGAGAAGAGCATAGGATTCATTCCGAAACAGAAGATTATATCCTCCTCCTTACACGCCTTCACCACCCGTGCCCAACGCGCCTTCAGAGCATCATCCATAGGTTCCCACCAACGGTTGTAACCATCAAGTTGCTCGAAGAGTTCAATATCGTGCTCGGCAAAAAATGAGGAGTAGCAAGGTGCAAAGAAGTTCAGACCATACTCCTTGAGGGTTGCGATCTCCTCAAGACATATCTCGGGCGTCCAGCCATATCCCTTCATACCCTTCAGTGTAAATCCATGAGGCTTCGGGCTGCAACTACCCAACAAAATCACCGACAAGAACGAGGCTGCAACAACATATCCGGCAACTCCCGCACTCGACTTAAACAAGTTGTAAAATCTCTGCATTATCATAGTTTTAGGCTTTGGTTTTACTGATTACCTTCTACAAATGTACTAACAATTAGCCTGATAAGCAAATGTCCTACCCTAAAAAGATTCTCTTGTTGTTGC
>JBGUTM010000195.1:0-5565 GCA_045133075.1 Alistipes sp.
CGACAGCCGTTGAAAGTACTCTACGCTACCGATATGCCGAGTGTGCTGACCGAGATAGGATTTATGTCCAACCCCGAGGAGTTGAAGTATATGTGCTCGGAGAAGGGCCAGGCCGAAATTGCCGAGAATCTCTATAATGCAGTCAAGGAGTATTCGGACTTTGTGCGTAAGTCGCTATTGGTCGATGAGCCTGCGAAGAGCGCATCGGCTACAACACCCTCACAGAAGGCTGTTGAGGCGGTGAAGAGTACTGTGCCGACCGCTACGAAGGGTGGTGAGCAGGCCAATGTGCCCGTGAAGAAGCCAGCAGATGCTACGGTGGTCAAGAAGGTCGATGTGGAGAGTGTGAAAGAGAAGGCTACTGCGGATCCGAAGCCCGCACAAGGTGTTGAGCGTGTTGAGGTTAAGGCGAAGAGCGAACCTGTAAAGCAGGAGCAGACTGTAACGCCAACCCAACCAAATGTTGAGCCGAAGACCGAGCCGGCGAAGTCTATGAAAGTTGTTCAGGCTTCAACCGAGACTGTCAAGAGCGAGAAGTCTGTGCAACCCCAAACTCAAACCTCACAACCGAAAACCGCGCCTACGCAACCGAAGGGCAGGGCTTTTGTGGTACAGATTATGGCCAGCACCACTCCGCTCTCGCTGGATGATTCGCGCTTTGGCAAGCAGCGAGGTAGGGTGAGCCAATATACGGCCGAGGGCACCTACCGCTACAAGTATTGCGTGGGTCGTTATGCCGACCGCGCTGAGGCTCAACGTGCGGCGATGTCGTTGCGTGAAGAGTTTAACGGAGCCTTTGTTGTTGAGGTTGATGGTAGTAGTGTCGTTAAGCGTTAATGGGCTAAATTTAAGATAATTGTAACGAAACAAAAGATATGAAAAGAGAGGTTAAAATCGGAATTTTCGCAGTGGTAGTCCTGCTTGCAACGTGGGCAGGAGTCCGCTTTTTGAGTGGTCTGGATGTCTTCAGCCGTACTCGTACCTATTATGTCAATTACTCCGATGTGTCGGGCATTGCACAGGCTTCACCCGTGGTAATTTCTGGAGTTAAGGTTGGCTCGGTGACCGATATCAAACTCGACCCCACCAAGGCCGAGGGTGTGACTTTGACCCTTGAGGTGAGTCGCGACTATGACCTGCCGGTAGACTCGAAGGCCAAGCTCTTCAGTGACGGCTTGATGGGTGGCAAGGCTATCTCCATCGAGTATGGTACCTCTACAGAGTATCTCGAGAGTGGCGAACATATTGCCGCGGCCTACGATAAGGGCTTGATGGATATCGCAGGTGCCGAGCTGGAGGGATTGACCAAGAAGATTAGCCAGACGCTCACCTCGCTGACCGCCACACTCGACAATGTAAATGGAATGTTGGACGAGAACCGCACCAACTTTAAGGGTGTGATGAAGCATATCGAGTCGATGACCGGCTCGATGGATAATGTACTGACCGGCAAGAAGCAGGATTTGGCAGCTATTGTTGAGAATCTCTCTGCCTTTGCCGATGCTCTGGGCCGCAACAGCGCACAGATTGACTCGGTGGTGACCAATGTCAATACCATTACCGAGCAGTTTGCTGCCAGGGATGTTGCCGAGTCATTGGAGCAGACCCTCACGAAACTCAATGCTACACTCGACAAGCTCAACAGTGGCGAGGGTACGGTGGGTAAGTTGATGAACGACAAGGCTCTTTACGATAACCTTGCAGCAGCGAGTGCCAATCTCTCGACCCTGCTGGCCGACCTGCAGGCATACCCCAAGCGATATGTTCACTTCTCGCTCTTTGGCCGCGGTGCCAAGGCTGATGAGCGCGATCGCAAGAAGGCTCTGGAGGAGACTGCAGAGTAGTCTGATAATTAGATTGTCGATAGGCTTATAGAGCAAGTGATTATGGCTAATCCTGCAAAGTTGGAGTCGAGCATAGGTTTTGACCGAGTGCGAGAGCAGATTTTTGCTCTCTGCTCGATGCGCCGTGCGCAGGAAATGCTCTCGGGTGAGGGTTTTTCCACCTCGAGACGCGAAATCGAACATCGACTTTCGCTTGCGGATGAGGTTGGTCGCCTGCTTGCTATGGAGCAGGATTTTCCACGCGAGGAGTTCGCGGATATCGCCGAGATTGTGCGTAAAATAGAGATTGAGGGTACGTTTCTCGATACGGCCGAGGTGGTCATCCTCACGCGCACACTCCGTTCGGCGGGAGAGGTTTCATCCTTCGTTATGGGTCGCGAAGAGGCGGCCTACCCCTCGATGAGGGCGTTGAGTGAGAGGGTAGCATCGTTTGTGCATATCGTAGCCGAGGCCGACCGCATAATTGACAATTTCGGTCAGGTGAGGGATAATGCCTCCCCCGAGTTGCACGATATACGCCGCGAGATACGAGCCCGTGAGGGTCAGGTGTCAAAGCGTCTGCATCAGGTGTTGAATGCGGCCAAGAGTGCCGGAATTGTCGATGCCGATGCGATGATATCTATCCGCGAGGGTAGGGCTGTGATACCCGTGGCAGCGGGAAATAAACGTAAACTGCAAGGATTTATACACGATGAATCGGCCACGGGCAAGACCTTCTATATCGAGCCTGTGGAGGTTGTCGAACTCAATAACGAACTCAAGGAGTTGGAGTATTCTGAGCGCAGAGAGATTGTGCGCATTCTGAGCCGTTTTACCGATATGTTGCGCCCCGAGGTTGAGGCTATAGCCTCGGCGGAGGAGTATCTGGCTCGGGTTGATATGTTGCGTGCAAAGGCTCGCTGGGCCGCCGAGAATGGAGCTGTCAAGCCTATACTTTCGACCGAGGGTCGTCTGCTGTTGCGCACGGCACGTCACGCTCTGTTGGAGCAGACGCTCAAGGCGCAGGGGCGCAAGATTGTGCCACTCGATATGGAGCTCGACTCGGCCAAGCGTATTATGGTTATCTCGGGCCCCAATGCCGGAGGAAAGTCGGTATGCCTCAAGACGGCAGGACTTACGCAGTATATGTTCCAGTGCGGCTATCCGGTGACGGTTGCCGAGAATTCGGAGTTCCCGATTTTTGAGCGCATATATATAGATATAGGCGATGAGCAGTCGATTGATAATGACCTTTCGACCTATTCTTCGCACCTTACCAATATGAAGGAGATGCTCGCGGGTGCCTCCGAGCATACAATGGTGCTTATTGACGAGTTCGGCTCGGGTACGGAACCGGTCATTGGCGGAGCCATTGCCGAGGCTATTTTGGAGCGTCTGGTCGAGCGCAGGTGTTATGGTGTGATAACGACCCACTACTCCAACATCAAGTACTACGCAGCCAATACCGAGGGTATCTCGAATGGAGCGATGATGTTCGATGTGCAGAATATACGTCCTCTGTTCCGCCTGGAGACGGGCAAGCCCGGCAGTTCGTTTGCCATCGAGATTGCCCGCAAGATAGGTCTTCCCGAGCAGATTATACGCTCGGCGAGTGAGAAGGTGGGCTCGGATCATATCAATATCGAGAAGCAGTTGCGTGAGATTGCCCGCGATAAACGCTATTGGCACCAGAAGCGCGACCGCATACGCATTGCAGATAAGAAGGTCGATGAGCTTGAGCAACGCTATAAGGAGCAGCTGGAGCGTATCCGCAACGAACGTAACGAGATTATCGGCAAGGCGAAGCAGGAGGCGAAAGAGCTTATGAAGGAGGCCAATCGCCAGATAGAGAATACCATCAAGACTATCCGAGAGTCGCAGGCCGAGCGCGATATGACCCGCTTGGCGCGTCAGGAGTTGCAGGAGTTTCGCGAAGCGGTCGAAAATGATGCGGTGGATACCGAGCGAGACGAGAAGGTTGCTCGCGAGATGGAACGACTGGAACGCCGCAGGGCACGCCGTGCCGAGCGCAAGAGTGGATCCGCCGAAGTGAAGGTAGGTAGTGTTGTAGAGCCTCCGAAGCCCAAGGAAGTGGAGGTTGGCTCGAAGGTGAAGATTGAGAGTCAGGATATGGTTGGTGTGGTGCAGTCGATGAAGGGTAAAAAGGCTCAGGTAGCCTTTGGACATATCCTCACCACGGTCGATAAGGAGCGTTTGGTGGTGGTGTCCAACTCGGAGTACCGCGAGGCTACACGTCCCGTTACGCCCCGCACGGTGATTGCCACCGAGATTTCGGAGCGCAGACTCAACTTCTCGCGCACGGTTGATGTGGGCGGTATGAGGGTAGTGGAGGCTTTGGATAGGGTGCAGGATTTGGTGGATGATGCTCTGATGGTGGGTGTCGATACGGTTACGGTGCTGCACGGTAAGGGTACCGGTGCGCTCAAGGAGGAGATTCGAGCCTATCTGCGTACAATCTCGGCTGTAGCTTCGGCGCGTGACGAACACCCCGATATGGGCGGAGCAGGAATTACGGTGATAACTTTCAAATAGAGTAGGCGATATGAACTACAAACTCTCTCAAATAGCCACGATGTGTGGTGGCCGCCTTTGCGGTGAGGATAGTGTGGTGCGCGGTGTGGAGACCGACAGCCGTAACTGTGCCTTTGGTCGCGATGTGATGTTTGTGGCTATGAGAGGTGCAAATCACGACTCCCACGCCTTTGTTGCGGAGATGTACGAGCGAGGCGTAAGAGCCTTTATGTGCGAGAGGGAGTGCGAGTGCGGTGAGGGTGCAGGATGTGTCGTTGTCGAGAACTCCATCGAGGCTCTGCAACGCTTGGCCGAGGCCCATCGCGAGAGTCTGTCGGGTACGGTTGTCGGCATCACGGGCTCCAATGGCAAGACGGTTGTCAAGGAGTGGATTGCGCAGTGCCTCCCCGCAGGGGTTAAATACTTCCGCTCACCACGCAGTTATAACTCGCAGTTGGGCGTGGCTCTGTCGTTGTTGATGGCGGAGGGCGATGAGGATTTGGTGCTTATCGAGGCTGGTATATCCCGCACGGGTGAGATGGCGCGTCTGGAACGAATGATTCGACCCGATGTGGTTGTAGTCACCTCGCTGGGCGATGCCCACCAGGAGGGTTTTGCCTCGCTCACACAGAAAATTGACGAAAAATTATTGCTGGCGCGTAATGCCCACACCATAATATACCATAGTGCATATCCCGAGGTGGCTCGTGCTGTCGAGGCGTTCGACTGCGTTCGATTCGATGCCGCCACGATGCCTGCGTGCGATTTTGCCGATGAGGCTTCGCGCCGTAACGGAGAGGTTGTAGAGGCCTTCTTCAAGATTATGGGCTACCCGGCTCCCGACTTTGCGCAGCTGCAACCTGTGGCTATGCGTCTGGAGGTTAAGGAGGGTATTAACGGCTCGATTATCGTTAATGATACCTATAATTCGGATATCAACTCGCTGGCCATAGCACTGGACTACCTGCACAATGTGGCAGGTGGCAGACGCAAGGTGCTTATCCTCTCGGATATCCTCCAGAGTGGCACTACCGATGAGAAGCTATATGCCCGCGTGGCAGCTCTGGTTGCCGAGAGTGGGGTCGAGTATGTTGTGGGTATGGGCGAGAAGATTTCGTCTGTGAAGGGTGCCTTGGCGGCGTTGCGGGGCGACTTCTATACCGCGACAGATGTGTTTATGAAAAGAATGAATGGCCGCGACTATGCCGAT
>JBGUTM010000196.1:0-1653 GCA_045133075.1 Alistipes sp.
GCCGTTGGTCTTCGGCATACTTATCCAGTCGCGCATACGTCCCGGCTTGGGGGCGTAGATGTCGGTAATCGAGGAGTATATCTGCCAGCATTGGGTCTTCTCCGAGGGGAATTGTTCGGGCGTGAAGATTATGCGTATGGCGAACAGATCGTAAATCTCCTCGAAGGGGATCTGTTTGCGCTGCATCTTCGACCATATCGAGTAGATACTCTTGACCCTGCCCGAGATTTCATATTTTATGCCGTCACGATTGAGTGCCTCGATAATCGGGGCGTTGAATCGCTCGATATACTCACTTCTTTCGCGTTCGGTCTGCTCGACCTTGAGGCGTATGGCCTCATACTCCTCGGGGAAGCGGTACTTCAGGCAGAGATCCTCCAGCTCGCTCTTGATTGCAAACAGGCCGAGTCGATGGGCCAGCGGAGCGAAGAGATGGAAGGTTTCTCCCGTGATTTTAATCTGCTTATTTACAGGCATAAAGCCCAATGTGCGCATATTATGCAGTCGGTCGGCAATCTTGATGAGGATTACCCTCACATCGTCCGACAATGTCAGCAAAACCTTACGGAAATACTCCGCCTGCTCCGAGGTGTCGGCATTAAATACGCCCGACATCTTGGTCAAGCCATCGACCATTGTTGCAATCTTGTGGCCGAATATGCGCTCCATATCCTCCACGGTGTAGTCGGTATCCTCGACCACATCGTGCAGCAGTGCCGCTACGACTGATTTGACGCCCAGACCTATCTCGTCTACGGCGATTTTGGCAACAGCGATAGGATGCAGAAGGTACGGCTCACCCGAACGGCGCCGTACTCCCTGATGTGCCTCCTTGGCGAGAAAATATGCCCTACGTATAAAGTTGCGATCCTCCTCGTTCTTGCAAATCTTTGTGCACGAGGCTTGTAGCTCCTCCCACTTCTCGGCTAAAATCTTCTCATCCTCTTCGCTGTAACCTAAACCCATATCTTGTGTAAATTAGTGTTTACTCTTTGTTGACTTTCATCGCCTCGCGAACCTTGGCCTCGACCTCATTGCGCAGAGCCTCATCCGAGGTGAGTAAATCCTTCACGGAGTCGCGTCCCTGGCCAATCTTGCGGTCGCCATACGAGAACCACGAGCCCGACTTCTTGATTACGCTGTAATCTACGCCGAGGTCGATGATTTCGCCCAGCTTTGAGATGCCCTCGCCGAACATGATGTCGAACTCGGCCTTCTTGAACGGGGGTGCCACCTTGTTCTTCACAACCTTTACGCGAGTGCGCGTGCCGAGCTGCTCTTCGCCATCCTTGATTACCGATACGCGGCGGATGTCAATGCGGACGCTGGCATAGAACTTCAGCGCGTTACCGCCTGTTGTGGTCTCGGGGTTGCCGTAAACGACACCAATCTTATCGCGCAACTGGTTGATGAAGATGCAGACGGTCTTGGTCTTGGCGATGCTCGAGGTGAGCTTGCGCAGAGCCTGCGACATCAATCGAGCTTGTAAACCCATCTTGGCATCACCCATCTCACCCTCGATTTCGGCCTTCGGTGTGAGGGCTGCTACCGAGTCGATGACGATTATGTCGATTGCGCTCGAGCGAATCAGCGAGTCGGCAATCTCGAGTGCCTGCTCTCCGTTGTCGGGCTGCGAGATAAGCAGATTATCGA
>JBGUTM010000197.1:0-5981 GCA_045133075.1 Alistipes sp.
ATACCGGGCATATGGATATGCCAAATTTTTAGTCCCACAGCATCGAATGTCGCCTTTAACTGTGTAAGTTTAGTTACGCAATCCGAGTTAAATACGCCATACTGATTGCTATCGCTCGGAGAGAAGAATGTGGAGTAACCCAAGCCGATGTCGATGTACTGTGCACCCGTACATTTCAGCTGTTTTGCGAGGGTCTCCCACGATCCTCCGACTCCGATGGCTACACTCAACGGCAACATCAGTTTAGTCTTGTCTTTTACGGTGCCGCCAATGACATAATGCTCGGCATCATTCTGGTAGGGATAGGGAATCTTGCGAATCTCGACATCGTCAATAAAGAACTCCGATACGGCCGAATTTTTAGTATATGACTGCAACATAAAGACAGTCTCACGAGTTACGGCACCGAAATCGATGCGTACAGTGTGCCACTCGGCATCCTTAATCTCGTTGTTCTCCGGGTTGTTGATAATCAGTTTCTCTTCTGTCATCGTAGCGGTTTGGAGCAGTGGGATGGGGAATCCTGCGCTTTGGGCGTGCGTCCAATAGGGACCATCCTTCGGGATGGATATCTGCTTGCCATCCAGATAGTAGGCGATAGGTACACCCGGACCATAGTCTGAATTTTTGGCTGCATTCACAAGCAATGGATCGCTCGAAGAACCGCCCTTGAAGGCGATGCGGAAGCTCAGCGATGCCATACAAACCTCGTTTTGTGCAAGGTTGGTCAGCTTCGGGAAGCAGAGAATACCGCGATACTTAGTGGCGTGACCCACGGCCAATGCTCCATAGATCTCACGGCATTGGAAGAGCTTCTCCCAGTTGGCCAAACCTCGACTCTTGATGTAGGATGCAGACATAGCGTTCTGCTTGGGAGTATCCCACACTGTCGAGATGGCATCCGAACCATAGCTACTCTCGCTGGAGATGCTGGCGATGGTCGAGGTGGTAGTCTCATAGCCGGTGGTTGTGGGGCTTGCCTTATATGAGTAGCCGCGTGTACCGGCCTGGCGATCCATACCCCAAACCATCTTGTCGAAATGCTCGGCGAAGAGGAGGTCGGCATCCGGAGCATAGTTGATTGTGGGGGTCGAGAGGATATCGTTAACCTTAATCGTGCGCGAAGTCTTCGAGTCGAGAACCATTGCACGACCCGAGGTGTCGCTGATTGTAATCTTCAGACCCTGTGAGTAGCTTCTTGCCGGCAGAACGATATAGAAATCTTTGCCTGTCGAGTTGAGCTTCACGCCATCGACATTTGTACAATTCAGCACCACCGAGGGGTATGCTACACTGCCCGATACCAGGCTTGCTGTGCCGCTGGTGAAGTTGAACTTACCACATACAGCACCGCCACTGCGGTCGGTAACCGAGATTGACGAGATGGTGGCACTACCGGTGAGCTTGAGTTTTAACACACCACATACTGCACGTAGCAAAACTCCACTCTCGGCCGTACCTTCACCATACATCGGATTGGCCTTATCGCCGAATGAGTTTTCGGCATAGAGTTGTGCTGGCTGCAACCACATTGTATTCTTGGTAGTGCAGATGTCGGCAGGATAAAATGCCCAGTATGAGTCGCTCTTCTCGACAGTAACATAGGCCATATTACCATCCGCCACAACCTCATAATTCTTATTGTTAATCCTAATCTTATCGCCATCCTTCCAGGTGAGCTTGCCACCTCCCACATGAGCGGTACGGCTATCCTCTCCTGACAAATCCTCATCGGTGAACAGCTCCAAACGGACATAGCCTTCGGGTATTTCACCCTCGATGTTCTCGTTGTCTTCCTGAAAAATATCTTCGTCAATCGAGGTGGTCTCGCAGGCGCACATCACGCCGGCCAAGGCAAAAAGCAGAAGAAACTTTTTCATATTACCAGGCTGCGTTATCGGTTGATTCTGTCATATCATCCATTTCGAATGAAGACGATGATGGGAATGATTGAGTTGTCGGCGTGAACTGTAATGTTGCACAGAAACCTCGTTCAGATGCAAAATCCATCACATCAATCGTGGGGTTTGAATAGTTGGTCATCTTTGCCATAGTATGTTTTTTAAGCGTTCGTTTTAGGTCTGTTCGGGTGAGATAAATTATTATCTTCAGATAATAATAGCCCACAATCATTGCAAAGGTAACTATTTTTTTTGAAATAGAGTGCAAATGACTCGGATTTGGTGGGAATATTTTGGCGAAGCGGCCGAGTAATGGCTCAAAAGGGCTTTTTGTCACAATAAATGGATTGAGATTTGTCGGTTTGGGCATTGTTGAGTAAGTTTGAGTATTCAAAAGCAGAAACCTTAACGAAATTTGTTAGTGAAATGGAGAGCACCGATAGTTTGATATGCAACCAACCCCTCGAGTCGGGGGAGTTATATCTGTTCCACTCCGAAGACCCGTTGTGCCCGCCGGAGAGTAGTCTTTGGGGTGTCTTTGATCATGTTGAAAAAGACGGCGTTATGCTCGAATCATACAGTTTGGATCTGCGAAGTTTCGGCCTGTGGGGAGTCCTCCCCAAGAGCTGTCATTACTGCCGCCTGGCCACCCGTGGCGAGTTGAGGGATTACACCTACAACATAGCTCTCTATGAATCTGCAAAGAGGGCTGGTGTTGGTCGATGATTTTTTTTGAAAAGAGCGGATAAAATCTTATATTTGCGGTAGATTTTAATGTATCGTCCGATATGGCTATCGAGAGAAATATAAGAACAAACGAGAGCGACAGCGAGTTCGAGAGCCGCATACGTCCACAAGAGTTGGGCAGTTTTGCTGGTCAGGATAAGATTGTCGATAACCTGAAGGTCTTTATTCAGGCAGCTCTGATGCGTGGTGACTCGCTTGACCACGTTCTGTTGCACGGTCCTCCGGGACTGGGTAAAACCACGCTTGCCAACATTATTGCCAACGAAATGGGCGCACAACTCAAGGTGACCTCGGGCCCCGTGCTCGATAAACCTGGGGATTTGGCGGGCTTGCTGACAAACCTCGGTGCCGGTGATGTTCTCTTTATTGACGAAATTCACCGCCTTAGCCCCATTGTTGAAGAGTATCTCTACTCGGCAATGGAGGATTATAAGATTGATATTGTGTTGGATAAGGGCCCTTCGGCTCGCTCCATACAGATTGAGCTGGCTCCCTTTACTCTGGTTGGTGCAACCACCCGCAGTGGACTTTTGACCTCGCCTCTGCGTGCTCGTTTCGGCATCCAGTGCCACCTCGAATACTACGATGCCTCGGTATTGGCCGGCATTGTCAAGCGCACCTCCTCGATTCTTGGCGTGTCGATTGATGATGATGCCGCCGTGGAGATTGCCCTGCGTTCGCGCGGCACTCCGCGTATCGCCAACTCGCTCCTGCGCCGTGTGCGTGACTTCGCGATGGTCAAGGGCGAGGGGCATATCGATCTCGAGATTACCCGCATGGCCCTTTCGGCTCTGAATATCGACTCGCGCGGTCTGGATACGATGGATAACCGAATCCTCGAGACCATTGTTGCCAAGTTTAAGGGTGGCCCGGTCGGAATCAATACCATAGCTACGGCTGTGGGTGAGGATGCTGGTACCATCGAGGAGGTCTACGAGCCGTTCCTCATCAAGGAGGGATTCCTCAAACGTACCCCTCGCGGTCGCGAGGCTACCGAGTTGGCGTACAAACATTTGGGCCTAACGCCTACGGACGCTGATGGAACGCTGTTCTAATAAAAATCCTGCCTTTTCGGGGCAGGATTTTTTGTTAGAACTCTTCGGTTAATTTCGCAATTTCGTTGAGGGCCATTCGGCGTACTTTACACTCTCCGATGCCTGTTGGCAGAACGAAATGAATGGCATCTCCATCGGTCTTTTTATCTTTCGATATCGCGGTGACGAGTTGTTGCACCGGTACGGGTGGCGTGAGCGAGAATCCCAATGCTGTAAGCACACGCTCAATACGTTCGGCATCTGCCTCGGTTAAGGCTTCGAGTTTGACGGCTAATCGTGCCGCCAAAATGGTGCCTACAGCCACCGCCTCGCCGTGGTTCATCTGAGTGGAGAGTTTCTCGATGGCGTGGGCAAAGGTATGTCCGAGGTTGAGTTTACGCCTCTCGCCACTCTCGCGCTCATCACGGCTGACAATATCGGCCTTGACTTTAATGGCGGAGAGGATGACCTCGCCCAGCAGGGTGTGGTTGTGGCGCAACTCATCGAATGGAGTTTGCTCGATGCGTTCGAAGAGGCTGCGGTCGGCGATAATGCCTGCCTTGACAATCTCGGCCAGGCCGGCGCGGAACTCGCGCTCGGGCAGGGTGTCGAGCAGTGTCGGGTCGCAGATTACGAACTGGGGCTGGTTAAAGGTGCCGACCATATTCTTATAGCCATCGAGATTTACGCCATTTTTTCCGCCCACGCTTGCATCGACCTGGCCGAGCAGAGTGGTTGAGACAAATCCGAAGCGCAGACCGCGCATATATGTTGAGGCTGCGAAGCCTGTGATGTCGGTGACGATACCTCCGCCGATACCCAGCACAAAGCACGAACGGTCGATACCAAGCTCCACAAAACGGCGGTAGATACTCTCGACCGTATGGAGGGTTTTGATACCCTCGCCCGTGCCTACCATTATGAACTCCATCCCCTTGAGCAGAGAGTGGTGGTGGCGGTCGATATTGGCATCGGTGATGACTATCACGCGGCCGTCAGGCAGCAGCGTGGGGAGCAGCTCCTCGGCGCGACCAATGTGTATATCGCTGCGCTCGGCAACTTTTAGAGAGTGTGTCATTGTTGTTTGTAGGTTTTTTTTTTGCAAACAAAAATAGGATATTTTTCACGATTTATTGTTACATTTGCGCGGTTAATTGAGTTTTATATGCAAAAATTGCGCAACATTGCAATCATCGCCCACGTTGACCACGGAAAGACTACCCTGGTCGATAGGATGATTATGCAGGGCAATCTGCTCCGCGATGCCTCCAAGTCGGGCGATCTTATTCTGGATAACAATGACCTCGAACGAGAACGAGGCATTACCATTCTTTCGAAGAATGTGTCGGTAATCTACCGCGACTATAAAATCAACATCATCGACACCCCGGGTCACGCCGACTTTGGTGGTGAGGTCGAGCGTGTACTGAATATGTGTGACGGTGTGTTGTTGCTGGTCGATGCCTTTGAGGGCACGATGCCGCAGACCCGCTTTGTGTTGCAGAAGGCACTCTCGCTCGGCAAGAAGCCTATCGTGGTGGTCAATAAGGTTGATAAGCCCAACTGCCGCCCCGAGGTGGTGAACGAGCAGGTCTTCGATTTGATGTTCTCGCTCGATGCTACCGAGGAGCAACTCGACTACAAGACCATATACGGCTCGGCAAAACAGGGTTGGATGTCGCACAAGTGGAACGAGAAGACCGACTCGATACAGCCACTGCTCGATGCTATCATTGACGAGATTCCCGAGCCGCAGGTGGTTGAGGGTACACCCCAGATGCTTGTCACCTCGCTCGAATACTCACCCTATATTGGCCGTATAGCAGTGGGTAAGGTTACCCGTGGTGAGCTCCACGCAGGCGATAACGTAACCCTCGCCAAGCGTGACGGCAAGACGATGGTAAAGAGTAAGATCCGTGAATTGATGGTCTTTGACGGTCTGGGCAAGACCAAGGTGGACAAGGTGTCGTGTGGCGAGATATGTGCGCTGGTCGGCATTGAGGGTTTCGAGATTGGTGATACGATTTGTGACTTCGAGAATCCCGAGCCGCTGCCGCCCATCGCCATTGATGAGCCGACAATGTCGATGCTCTTCACCATCAACAACTCGCCCTTCTTTGGCAAGGAGGGTAAGTATGTCACCTCGCGCCACATCAAGGAGCGTCTCGACCGTGAGCTCGAGAAAAATCTCGCCTTGAGGGTTGAACAGGGTCAGAATGCCGACAGCTTTGTGGTCTTTGGTCGTGGTGTGCTGCACCTCTCGGTGCTGGTTGAGACTATGCGCCGTGAGGGCTACGAG
>JBGUTM010000198.1:0-4963 GCA_045133075.1 Alistipes sp.
CTTGGTACCACGCCACGACATTACGGTAGTGGTGGGCGATACGCCACCCTCCAAAATCTCATCCCAGCCAATCATCTTGCGGCCGTGCTTCTGGAGGAATGCCTCAACGCGGTGGTTGAAGTAGGTCTGGAGCTGAGCCTCATTCTTCAGGTGCTCCTTCTTCATACGGGCCTGGCAAGCGGGACATACCTTCCAAGCATCACGCGGACACTCGTCACCGCCAATGTGGATATACTCCGAGGGGAAGAGCTCGAGAACCTCAGACAGAACGCCCTCGACAAACTCGAAGGTGCTCTCCTTGCCGACACACATAACCTCTGTGGAGATGCCCCACAACTCACGAACCTTGTAGCCCTCGCCTACGCAACCCAGATGGGGATATGAAGCAAGTGCGGCTACCATATGGCCGGGCATATCAATCTCGGGGATGACGGTGATGAAGCGATCGGCTGCGTACTTCACAACCTCACGAATCTCATCCTGGGTGTAGAAGTAGGGACCGTAAGGCTTGCCCTCATACTGCTCGCCGTGAGCACGGTGAGTACCTGCAACCTGTGTATCTGCACGCACACTACCGATTTCGGTAAGCAAGGGGTATTTCTTGATCTCGATACGCCAGCCCTGATCCTCAGTGATGTGCCAGTGCAGGCGGTTCATCTTGTGCATAGCGGCAGCATCGATTACAGTCTTAACCTCATCAACGGTGAAGAAGTGACGGCATACATCGAAGAGAACACCGCGATAGGGGAAGTGGGGAGCATCTTCGATCTTTGCAGCTACGATGCCTACCGAGCCAACGTGCTTCTCGGTCAGAGCCTCGGGAGCCATCATCTGACGCAATGACTGGAAAGCGTAGAATACGCCCTGAGCATTTGCTGCAGCGATCTCGATAGCCGTGGGAGAGACCTCAAGGGTGTAACCCTCGGCGGGCAGTGAAGGATTCTGGCGAACATTGATTACGTTCTCGGCGATGGTTGTCTCCTTGCCGCAAGCTACCGCAAGGGTCTTGCCGAATACATCCTCGGCTACGCCATTGAAGAAGTTTACCGCCTGCGGGAGCTGCTCATCTCCAAAGTGGAGAACGATAGTTGTCTCGGGGGTGAGATTGAACGAGCCTTCACACACCTCAACCTTCGAAGGCTGGGGAATGATGGCGATAGTGCCATTGCTCGGGATGTGACGCGAACACGAGATTGTTGTCACCATAGCGGCTGCCATAAGCAGCGAGAAAAAGCGTTTCATTGTTTGTAAGTTTTTAAGTTTGTTAAAGTTAATATATTTTCTGTACATATATACGCAAAATACGCACAAATATAATAAATTAATTGATAATTGACAATTGATAATTGAGAATTATTTATCCCTCAGTCATAAGGACTGCTCACCTATTTTAGGGGGCAGTTTTTTTAGTGCGGTTTTATAGGAAGATTAGGGAGTTTAATGAGTTTAGGGAAGGCAGGATATGCTTGGTGCTATTTGGTGTAAGGCTGTTAGAGATGACCACGAAGTCCAATAGATAAAAATCCCTAATCTCCCTAAATTCCCTAAACTTTCTAACCTCCTTAAATATCGCTAATGGCTGATATTTTTTTTCGAGGATTTGCGGTATCCGCAAGGATACTGCAAAATGTGATAAGAGGCCTATTGGAAGTTTACTTACAAAAAGGCCACTTGTCGCATTTTGAACCATTGTCGCAGACAACCAAAGCCTCGCAAATAAAATCACACGTTGTCAAGTTCCTCGAAACGGAGTTTCGATTGAAAGGTTTTGCGGAGCTTTTTTCTAAAAGCGACAAAGAAAAAAAAGGTATATCAAGAGGTGTAACAAAAAACCGCTCTCGGTGAGGGGAGCGGTTAGGTAAATATATCTTTGCGATGTTAGAATTTAGCGGTGACCATAAGTTCCACGACATTGTGGGGGTAGAGTCCGCGGTTGTAGGTTTTGCAGGTATACTGTGCTTGCAGGCGGATATACTTTATCGGGTTATAGTCGATGCCGAAGGAGTAGTATGGTTCTCCGGTGCCCTTCTGGTCGTAGATGTTCTGTGCGTAGTACTCTGCGCGAAGGTAGGGAGCGAACTTCTGTTTGAAGAATCGGCCACCGACCTGGATGTAGGCACCTTCACTCTTGAAGTTGCGGTAGTTGCCGCCCGACTTCACACCCTCGGTGTATCCGCGGATATACTCGCCACGAGCGAAGATGGGGCCGTCATCGTAGCGGAATCCCACGCTCCAACGCCAGCGTTGGTTGTATTTGTCCACACCATTGTTCCACTCGCCGATATAGCACGAGCCTACGAAAGCGAGATTTTTGATGGGATTTACGCGCAACATTGCTGCTATATCTTTGGACTTGTTGTCATCCTTGGTGACCATCACGCCGTTGCCGTTAAAGACGCCGAGGCGATACTCTAACGTGCTGAAACCACGCTTGTTGAAGAATCCGCCATATACCTGTACACCGATATCGCGACCAGCCGAGCTGAGGCCGGTGATGTCGCCCAGATGGGTCATCTTCTTTACCACCTGCGGGTAGTCTATACCCTCCATCGAGAGTGAGCCGTAGAAGGTGTTTTCGATGGTAAACGAGGGACGAAAGGCTCCGACTTGAACCGAAAATTGTTTCCAGGGAGTTATGCGCATATATGCATCGACAATCTTCACGCTGCCGGCAAAGTCGGTGGTGAAGTTGTAGTCCAGCAGCGACTTGTAGATGTTACCCTTGAAGATGATACGTGCACGGCGTATGCGGAAATAGTTAGCACCATCCTCGCCACCCTCCTGCCACGAGTACATCGCCTGGATAAAACCCGAAATCTGCGGTAGATTGGCTACGATTTTTTCAAGTTTAGTCACCTTTTTATCGACCGTTTCGAGAGTTGTTTCACTCTGGGGTTGAGGTGTCGCAGACTCTTGAGCCGTGGCGGTCAGTGCGCCTAAGGTTAGCATTGCGGCTGTTAAAATATGCTTCAATAACTTCATTGTGGTATGTTTTGTCTAACTTTTTCTCTGCAAATATAGGTATAATTCCCACCCAGGATATGAGTGTATATACTTAAACTCTTTGGTGCTATAAGTTGGCCTTTAGACGATATGTGGCACGGCACAACTCGCCCTCGGAGGTGATACCCTCGAGTGTTACATCGTAGTCATTGTGGCGGTCTGCCGACCAGAACGACATCGAAGCCTTACCCGCAGCATCGCTACGCAGAGCTGGCTCCCAGGCGATTGTGGTGCGTAAATCCTTCTTGCGTTCGGTCTGCGGCACGTCATAGTGCGGAGCGTAGAACTCGGCAGGCTTGCAGTAGCCGGCAATCAACACCTTGGCCAACGACTCGTTGCCGGTTGCCATAGTGTTGTTGATATCCTTGACCTCCATAATGATAACTCCATAGCGTGTGTCTACGCTCAAACCAATGGCCTCCTCGGCCGGTACGTAGGCGATTTTGGTCACCTCCTGCATCGGATACATATCGAGCATCATAATATCGCAGGGGGTGTCGTTGATCAGCACCGCGGGGATACGCTCCTCCTCGCTGTCGCCACCTGTGGGGTTGTATGTAACCTCTTCGGCTGAGGCCCCATCCTCAATTGCTCCAGAGTAGATGGAGGAGAGATCCTGCTCCA
This sequence comes from Alistipes sp., assembly GCA_045133075.1. Lineage (GTDB taxonomy): Bacteria > Bacteroidota > Bacteroidia > Bacteroidales > Rikenellaceae > Alistipes. The sequence continues at coordinate 3,628 of JBGUTM010000198.1, forward strand.
TTCGGCCACCGAACTTGCGTACGTGAACCTCCGTACCATTCACATAGAGCTGGCGGAAACGCTGCAACGCATCGTAGACCGAAGCGTAGCGCGTAAGGTCACCACTGAGTGAGTTGAAACCATCTATCACGGTCGAGTATGAATACTGCTGCTCGTACTTTGCCGTTACGACAATGGCATCAATATCGACCACTCGCATACCGCCATCATCGTAGTATTTCTCCTTGACGCCCATTAGCAGATCCTCGGTTATCGAGGGCTTGTTCTGTGTGTAGTAGGGGCGCGGGAGCGGGATGTTGGTGGTGGGGTAGGTTGCCGGATCCACAAATACGCGCACACGATTGCTGTTTCCATTCTTGTTTAGGGCCTGGATGTAATAAAACGCCGTATCGGGCGCATCTATACCCGTTATCTCGAATCTGTTGGATTGATTCAGCGGGAAGATTCCGTGAATCTTTTCGCCCTTCTGGAAAATCATCACGCTCGGATTCTTAACCTTGCCAATCATTCCGGTAACACCTCCGGTTATGCGCTGTGTATCCTCGACTTTGTAGCGCAACGCGGGCTTCTCACCCTTAAGAATCTTGCTCAAGTCGTAACGTCTCCAACCATTGGTCAGCATCACCAGGTCGAGCATCTCCTTGCGCTCAGTGTTGTTGGGATCGAAGTAACGAGCCGGCTCCTCGATATGGCCGCGTAGGTCGGAACTCAACAGCAAGTAGCTGAAGATGTTTTCGCCATTGGAGTTGGCGGGAACAGCCTTTGAGTCGGTGACCGAAACCACAAAATCACCAGCTACGGGATTGCCTGCGCTATTGCGAATGTCGAATCCCAGAGTCAGCTTTTCGCGAGAGTTGAACGAGGGTTTGTTGGTCGATATCTCGGCTGTGGCGAAGTGTTTGTTCTCCACAAACACCAATCGCTCGGCCATAATCTGCTTGCTCTCCTTATCCACAATGGCGATTTGAGCCACACCGCTCATAATCTCCGTCAGGGGTAGACGAATCAGTCGTGTGACATCTTCGATGACCGCCTCGACCACTCCGCGCGATTGAACGATTGCCGCCAATCGGGTCAGCGGGACATCGGGCGTAGCCGAAACCTTCATCAGTAGAATGTTGCCCGGCATCTGTTTTACCTGCATCATACATCCCGAGGTGAGTGCCATGGGGAGAGTGAAGGTGCGGGTTACACCACGCGAGGAGGTTACCGTAGCGGTGTATTTCTCCTCGGCACGAGCTGTGAGGATGAAGTGTCCCATACCCTTGTGGCGGGACTTGATATCGCAGATATGGTTGCCATCTTTGTCGCTGATGTAACCCTCGATCTCGGTGGA
>JBGUTM010000199.1:0-2565 GCA_045133075.1 Alistipes sp.
TGAACATTTCAAAGACTTTGTGAAATGGTATCTTTTTCTGCAAAGTAATCAGGGCAAGGCGACAAAAAAATAGGGCGAGAAAAACTCCGTTTCTCGCCCATAATTTAACGACTAAAAAGCGCCACTTTTTGCATCATTACCTAGTTTAGTGAGTTTATATGGTATACACGAATTACTTAATCTCCTTAAAATCTTTAATCGTTCTTAATCTCCCTTAATGGCTCCAATTACTTTCCGTATACCTTCAGTGCGAGTTTCTTGACCCAGATGACAAAGATGCCGGTGAGGACAAGGTTGAGCACCAGCGTCAGCACGGAGATAATCAGCGCGGGGCCTCCAAGACTGTATCCCAGGGCGATGAAGATGACACCTGCACCCACCTCACCGCGGGTGAACATACCAATCGAGAGGGCCAGACGCTCAATGAGTTTGCGGTCGTGATAGAATAGCATTGGGAAGAGTTTACCGATATTCGAGAGGAGCGATACTGCCAAAACGTGCAGTCCGATCTCGCCCCACGACATCATAGGCTGCGAAGCCGTAATAGACTCTGCATCGATCACAGCTGTGCTATCGAGGCCCACGAAGAGAGGCATGCTCAATCCCACCAGGAACATAAAGAGTATGGATATGGCGTCCGCTGCACGGTGTTCATGCTTTGACTCGCTGTGCTTGGTCTTGAGAATCATACCCCAGACAAATGCGGGTAGCAGTACCTCGATATGTACGCCTCCATCTGCGCCAAAGAGTTCCTTGGTGGCTACATATATTCCGTGTGTAATACCAAAGATTATCACCGCATATAAGAGGATATACTGCCATCCCTGCGGCATTGTGTAGGTGTCGAGCTTCTTCCATCCGAGCCATAGTAACATAAAGACAATCACGATGATTGCGAAGAGTTGCCAACGCATACCTATCATCATAATCTGCAAGGGGATCATCAGGATAATCGTGTCGAGATCATCGAAGATTGCCAACACCTGAATTTTGCGATACATCCAGGTTTCGTTGAGCTTCAGGGCTGCCAACATCGTGAAGAGAATGCCTGCCGATGTGGGGGCTGCAAAACGGCTCAGCAGAAGGTTTTCCTTCCATGCCTCACCACTGCTCCACAGCTCGGGCGGCAGTAGTACGAAGACGTAGTAGAGCGCAATGAGCAGCCACGGCATCGCCGCCGTAGCCATTGCGATAAAGTAGTCGCCGGCATAGGAGCGCCACTGGCTCTTGTCGAGTTCAAATTCGCGACCTACGTTTATCATAATAAACGATAGACAGATATATAGCAGGGTGTTGGTTATGGTGCGGAACGACTCGTAGTTGGCCCCGAAGAGCGAGGGCATAACCTGCGAGGCGATAAGACCCAGCATCAGAACGGCAGAAAACGACAATACCTTTTTCATCAAATAGCGGTTGTTTCTAATTCAATCTTACTTAATAATTCACAAAACAGCCTCACTTGTCGGTTTGAGGGTTGGTTGTCCCCTAATCCTCCAATCGGCAATACAAAGATAGCACTATTTCTGTAAAATCAAAATTTACTGCAACTTTTGACACGTTGAAGTGATGCTGTTTGGAGCAAAACGGACAATAAATCATAGCCCCGAGCGTTACTTCTACATCGCGAGCGTGCGCGTGCACGGGCAATAATCGCGCGGGCGTGAAATAATTTTGTATAATCACTCGCTTTTTTTGAGGGTTTTTATATCTTTGCAAAGATTTTGTTATCCGAAAGGTTGAATTATGATTAAATCGTTGAAAAATATCGCAGTTCTTCTGCTTGTGGCAGTTGCAACTATTCTCTCCTCGTGCAAGAGTAAAGAGGTGTGCTCTATCAACTTCCCCGTTACGGCAGCTTTGGTTGGAGATTGGGGCCAGAGTACTACCCTCTCGTTCACCTATCGCAATGCCGAGGTTATCAAGCTGGGTACCATCACGGGAGGCTGGAAGGCCGAAATCAACCGCGAAGCTCGCACCGTCACCATTACCGCTCCCGAGAGCGCATCGGCTACGGATGCTGCACGAACAGGCTCTATTCATATTGTCGCCGTGGCTAAGGGTGGTGACTCGGAGGGTGCCGTTATCTATGCCCGCATTGTGGATGATCTTGTCGATTTGAGCGCGAACGGAGCGCAGTCGAACTGCTATATCATCCCCTCGCCCGATGTCAAGTATCGCTTCAATGCCTGCGTAAAGGGTAACTCTACGGAGAGTATCCCCACCGCAAAGGTTGATATACTGTGGATTGATAATCCGGATATTTTGCAGTATTTGACCCTCGAGCAAGATGGCTATGCCTCGTTCTTTGTGAACTATGAGACTGATGCCGATGGCGCACAACTCTCGACTTCACCCAAGGGTAATGCCGTGGTTGCAGCCTATGACTCGGCAGGTACTATCCTGTGGAGCTGGCACCTGTGGCTGACCGGAGGCGGTGACCCCCGCAATGGATTTACCCTCTCGAATGGGGCGACACTGATGGGCTATAATCTCGGTGCATTTGCGAATCCCGATGGTAATAGTACCCCGGCCGATATCTGGAGGGGCTATGGCCTCTACTACCAA
>JBGUTM010000200.1:0-2179 GCA_045133075.1 Alistipes sp.
TTTTGCTCATAAAACGAATAGTATCCGCACCGATGCCGTAAACCGAATGAAAAAGATGATTAATGCAGTCGAGGTGCTTGATGCAGAGTATCTTCTGATTCACCCCTCGGGCTTCAGAGATGGAGGTCCGGATGATAATTACACATATACAGACCCATATAAAACGGCATTGGTAAACTCTCTCAAAGAGCTGGGCCCTGCAGCGCAGGCCGTAGGCTCGACATTGGTAATTGAGAATCTTTGTAATTATCAATCGGCAGCAAACAGTCTTACAAACAAACCCGCCTATATCAACTACTTCACTACTCAGGTGAGCAGCGTCAAGTTCGGCTTGGACTTCTCGCACGGAACGGTCAATAATTACAATACCGGTGAGGGATTTGTCAGTGGACTAAATAGCGGAGTCTTGAAGGTGTTGCATGTTCACGGCGGAGGTAATGACCGCGATGTCCATATTAATCCGGGATATACAGGTATGTATGAGTATCACGACCACCTCAATTGGGGTAAGATTTACAAGGCTTTGATTGATTATGGCTATCGTGGTCCCTTCTCTTACGAGCCGGGAACTTTCGCCCCCGACCACAACGCCTCCTACAGCAACATCATCCACAACTACTACAACTACGTCTATCCCGAATATCGTAAGTTGATGGGTAATTAAGGTGTAGATTTTACTCTGGTTTATAAAGGAGTTTAGTGAGATTAGAGAGATTCAGGAGCGGCATTTTCAAAGTAATCCCCTCTCCCTAATCTCATTAAACTCCTTATATTTGCTAAAGCATCCCACATAACTCTTCGCTATGGATATCATCGACTTCCGCGAATACTGCCTCTCGCTACCCGATGTCGAGGAGACTCTCCCATTCGATGACTCGACCCTGGTCTACAAGGTCGGCGGTCGTATGTTTGCAATGCTGGCCCTCGAGAAACCCGACCACTTTGCGGTGAAGTGTGACCCCGAGCGAGCCATAATCCTGCGCGATCGTTACCCACAAATCACCGCAGGCTGGCATCTGAACAAACGCCACTGGAACGACATCCGTTTCGAAGGCGACCTCTCGGACGAGGCTCTGCGCCGCGAAGTACGACACTCATATATGCTGGTCGTGCGCCTCAATGTCACCCCCAAGGCTCTGCGCGAAGAGATCCTCGCCCACATCTCCGCCGAAGGCATTACAGATGATGCCGAACGATTCGTGTAGCAGGGATTTTGTTTTCTATGGGATTATATCTTAATTTTGTAGACATACAACACCAAACCTAATTATGATTAAAAGCTCAAACCGCAAATGGGTGATTGTAATAACCATCTTCATCGCCATCATCTGCAACTACCTCGACCGACAACTTCTCTCAATCTTAAAGCCCGAGATTCTCGACCACTTCGCAATCGGAGATTTGGAGTATGCGTGGATTGTAAACATCTTTCTTATCTGCTACGCGCTGATGTACCCCATATCGGGATTTCTGGTCGATAGGTTCGGCCCCAAATCGGTTATGCTGGGAGGTATTGCCGTATGGTCGCTCGCCTGCATCGGCGGTGGTCTGTCACAGGAGTTGTGGCAGTTTGTAGCGTGTCGTGGAGTGTTGGGCCTCGCCGAGCCCACAATCTTCGCCGGTCAGCTTGTGGCGGTGACCCTCTGGTTCGAAAAACGCCAGAGAGCAACAGCCAATAGTCTGTGTACGGTTGGAGGCTCACTCGGTGCAGTGATTGCCCCGCTGGTGATTGCGGCACTAATGCGCTGGCTCTCATCATGGCAGGATGTATTCCTCATTGCCGGTTGGATTGGTCTGGCCATCGCCATCGTGTGGTTGCTTGTCTACAAAACACCACCGCAGGAGGTGCTCGACCTGACAATAAATGCCGACAAAAAGAGCCCTACGGGCAGTGAGATTAAGCCCTTCTCGCTCGGAGGTCTATTCCGCACTCGTACCCTGTGGGGTGCATTTCTCATCCGCCTCATCAGCGACCCTGTATGGTATTTCTGCTGCTTCTGGCTGCCGGGCTACCTGCGCAGTATGGGCGAAGCGCAAAACCTCTCGCACCAGCAGACCCTCGATATGATTCAGTGGATTGGCGGCATCCCCTTCCTCGTGGGAGCCATCGGCGGCATTCTGACCTCAATGTGGTCGGATGCGATGATTCGCCACGGCAAAGCAAGCCTCTCCGCGAGGA
>JBGUTM010000201.1:0-2163 GCA_045133075.1 Alistipes sp.
CTCAACTCGTGGTGGACGGCAATGCCCGGTAGCGCAAAGTTGGCATCGCTCGGCTTTATGATCTTCGGCTGTGGCTGCGAGATGGCCGGTATCACCGCCTCGAAGGCGTTGGCAAAGTGGTTCGAGGGTAAGGAGATGGCCTTGGCTATGGGCCTGGAGATGGCTCTCGCTCGCGTGGGTGTCTTCTTTATCTTTACCATCTCACCCCGTCTGGCAGGCGAAATCGACCCGACTGTTGTGCGCCCCGTGGCATTCTGCACAGCATTGTTGCTGATTGGTCTGTTGTGCTTTACCATCTTTAGCTTTATGGATCGCAAGTTCGACAAGCAACTCGGCGCAGAAGCGTCACAGGGAGAGTCGGAGGAGGAGTTCAAACTCGCCGATGTGGTCAATATCTTCAAGAGCAAGTTGTTCTGGATTGTGGCTATGCTTTGTGTACTCTACTACTCGGCAATCTTCCCCTTCCAGAAGTTCGCAGCCAATATGTTGCAGAGCAACCTCGGTATATCGGCCACCACGGCAGCCGACATCTTCCGCTGGTTCCCCATCGGTGCTGCCTGCATCACTCCTCTGCTGGGTTGGTTCCTCGACAAGAAGGGTAAAGGTGCTACAATGCTGATTCTCGGTTCGTTGCTGATGATTATCTGCCACCTCACCTTCGCTCTAGTGTTGCCCGCATTCCCCAGCAAGATTATCGCATTCGCAGCAATTATCCTGCTCGGCATCTCATTCTCGCTGGTGCCGGCATCACTCTGGCCCTCGATTCCCAAGATTATGGATAAGCGATTCCTGGGTAGTGCTTACTCGTTGATCTTCTGGATTCAGAACTTCGGCTTGAGTGGTACGCCTATGCTTATTGGCTGGGCCCTCAAGACAAGCAATCCCGGCGTTGCCGAGCAGATTGCCGCAGGCGTGGAGGGCGTTTCGTATAACTACACTCTACCGATGTTGATGTTTGCTTCGCTGGGCGGTCTGGCCCTATTGTTCAGCCTTTGGCTGAAGGGTATGGATAAGCGCAACGGCTATGGCCTGGAGCTCCCCAATATCCGTAATTAACCCCAATTAAACGCAAGATTATGAAAAATCTTTTCGCTCTTATCACCACCTTTGCATCGGCGGTTATGATCCTCTCTTGCACCGAGACACCGCGCAGCGGAAATCCCATCTTCGAGGGTTGGTATGCCGACCCCGAGGGTGTAATCTTTGGTGACACCTATTGGGTCTATCCCACCTGGTCGCAAAAGTTTGTCGAGCAGCTCCACTTTGACGCCTTCTCTTCAAAGGATTTGGTAACTTGGCAGAAGCACGAGCGCATCATTGATCAGTCGCGTATCTCGTGGCTCAGGGAAGCATTGTGGGCTCCTTCGATTATCGAGAAGGATGGTCGCTACTACCTCTTCTTCAGTGCAAACAATGTGCACGAGGGCGAAGTCGGCGGTATCGGTATCGCTGTAGCCGAGAACCCCGCAGGTCCCTTTGAGGATTACCTCGGCAAGCCGCTGATTAACGATATTATCAACGGAGCACAGCCGATAGACCAATTTGTCTTTAAGGATACCGATGGCACGTACTATATGTACTATGGAGGTTGGAAGCACTGCAACGTCTGCAAGCTCAACGAAGACTTCACGGGCTTTGTACCCTTCGAGGATGGTGACATCTTCAAGGAGGTGACTCCTGGCGAGTATGTCGAGGGACCCTTTATGTTTGTTCGTGATGGAAAATACTACTTTATGTGGTCGGAGGGCAGGTGGACCAAGGCCGACTACCGCGTGGCATACGCCATTGCCGATGGACCGATGGGCCCATTCGAGAGCCGTGGTGTGATTCTCTCGACCGATGAAAATGTAGGCACGGGCGCAGGTCACCACTCGGTGATGCACAACCCCCACAGTGGCAAGTACTATATTGTCTACCACCGCCATCCGATTGGTGCAACCAGCGGTAACGACCGCCGGACCTGCATCGATGAGTTGCGCTTTGCAGAGAATGGCGACATCCTGCCCGTGGTGATGACTTTCGATGGCGTGGAGGCCGACCCTCTGGTAAAATAGAGTGATTACCGATTTACACAAAAAGAGTGTCAGAAAATTGACACTCTTTTTTTTATGGGCTATTAGCTTTTTTACCCCTCAGCTATATGGAATGCTCCCCTATTTTAGG
>JBGUTM010000202.1:0-4890 GCA_045133075.1 Alistipes sp.
TAGCAGAGGAGCTCAACCACTGCGGTTTCGAGGGTGTAAACGTAACCTTCACCTCGGATATCAAGGAGGCCTTGACCGATGCGAAGTACATCGTAAACTCGGGTGGTGCTGCTCGTAAGGCAGGGATGACCCGTGAGGATCTGCTCAAGGGTAACGCCCTGATCGCAGAGGAGTTCGGTAAGAATGTTAAGGCTTACTGCCCCGATGTTAAGCACGTTGTCATCATCTTCAACCCCGCCGACATCACCGGTCTTATCACCCTGCTCTACTCGGGCTTGAAGCCTTCGCAGGTTACTACTCTGGCCGGTCTGGACTCGACTCGTCTTCGCAGCGAGCTGGCTAAGCACTTTGGCGTAGCTCTCGATGAGGTTGAGAACTGCCGTACCTATGGTGGCCACGGTGAGCAGATGGCCGTTTACGCATCTACTGCAAAGGTTCAGGGTAAGCCGCTGACCGAGATTATCGGCACCGAGGCTCTCACCGCTGAGCAGTGGGCAGAGATCCAGGAGAAGGTAACCAAGGGTGGTGCTAACATCATCAACCTCCGTGGCCGCTCTTCGTTCCAGTCGCCCGCGTATGTTTCGATCGAGATGATCGCAGCAGCTATGGGTGGCAAGCCGTTCCGTTGGCCTGCAGGTACCTACGTTTCGAACGAGAAGTTCGACCACATTATGATGGCTTGGGAGACCTCGCTCACCGCTGAGGGTTGCCAGCTCAAGGAGCTGAAGGGTACACCCGAGGAGGAGGCTGCACTTGCAAAGAGCTATGAGCACCTCTGCGCACTCCGTGATGAGGTTATCGCTCTGGGCGTACTTCCTCCCGTTGCAGAGTGGAATGCACTCAACCCCAACATTAAGTAAGAAGTCATATTTCTTAAACTAATATCCAACAAAAATGGCTGCCTTTAAGGCAGCCATTTTTGTTTGCGAATCTATCGAGTTCTGCTACTTGAGCATCTTGTCGATAAGAGCTTTGGTTTGGGGCTTGTGGCCACGGAAGTCTACGTAGAGCTTCATCGGGTGCTCCTTACCACCCTTGGCAAGCAACTTGTAGCGGAATGCGTCCGAAACCTCGCGGTTGAAGATGCCCTTCTCCTGGAAGAGTGAGTAAGCATCTGCCTCCAGCACCTCAGCCCACTTATAGCCATAGTAACCCGCTGCGTAGCCACCCGAGAAGATGTGGGTGAAGGCGGTACCCATAGCGGTACCCTCGACTACGGGCAGTACCTGTGTGGGAGCCATAGATTTAACCTCAAACTCGACAACATCGCCGGTGTAGGGCTCGGTCAGAGTGTGCCAAGCCATATCGGTCATACCGAACGATATCTGGCGCACGTTAGCGTATGCAGCCAGGTAGTTTTGTGCTGCGATAATCTTCTCAACCAACTCTGCAGGGATAGGCTCACCGGTCTGGTAGTGCTTTGCCCATGAGTCGAGCCACTCCTTCTCGGTAGCCCAGTTCTCCATAATCTGTGAGGGCAACTCCACAAAGTCGCGATATACGCTTGTGCCGTTGAGTGACTCATACTTGCCCTCGCCCAACATTCCGTGCAGGGCGTGACCAAACTCGTGGAGGAAGGTCTCCAACTCATCGAACGTAAGCAGTGAGGGCTTGGTATCGGTCGGCTTGGTGAAGTTCATCACCAGCGATACGAGCGGGCGGGTCTCAACACCATCCACAATCTCGGCACCGCGGAACTCGGTCATCCACGCTCCTGCACGCTTCGAAGCGCGGGGGAAGAAGTCGAGGTAGAGCACAGCCATAAACTTGCCATTCTCATCCTTAACCTCGTATGCAGTAACGTCAGGGTGGTATACGGCGATATCCTCACGCGGGGTAAAGGTAAGACCGTAGAGACGGTTTGCAAGCATAAATACACCCTCCTTAACATTCTCCAACTTGAGGTAGGGCTTTACCAACTCGTCATTGAGAGCATACTTCTCGGTCTTGTACTTCTCGTTGTAGTAACCCCAATCCCAGGGCTGGAGGTCACCCTCGAAGCCGAGCGAGTGAGCATACTCGTTGATGGTCTGGTAATCCTTGTCGGCATACTCCTTGGTTGCATCGAGCAGCTCCTTGAGGAAGCCGTTTACGGTTGCGGTATTCTCGGCCATACGATTCTCGAGAACGTAATCTGCATAGCACTTGTAGCCGAGCAGGTTTGCAATCTTCAGGCGCAACTCGGTGATGCGGAGAATGTTTGCACTATTGTCGAAATCACCGCCCAGTGCACGCGAGTTATAAGCCTTCCAGAGTTTCTCCTTCAGGTCGCGCTGCGAAGAGTAGGTCATAAAGGGAATGTAGCTGGGAGCCTGCAAAGTTACTCTCCAACCCTTGTGACCACGAGCCTTAGCCTCCATAGCCATTCCCTCCTTTACAAAGTCGGGCAACTCGGCAACCTGTTTGGGATTGGTAATTGTGATAGAGAATGCGTTGGTTGCAGCCAATGAGTTCTGACCAAACTTGAGGGTCAGCGCAGACAACTCACTCGAGTACTCGCGGTAGAGAGCCTTCTGCTCATCGGAGAGGTCCGCACCACTACGGGTGAAACCCTTGTAGGTATCCTCCAGCAACTTCTTGTCCTCCTTCGAGAGGAAGAGACCCGGATTCTCGTATACGGCCTTCACGCGGGCAAAGAGCTCGGGATTGAGTGAGATGTCGTTCGAGAGCTCCGAGAGCTTGGGCTGAATCTCGATAGCAATCTGCTGCATCTGGTCCGAAGTGTGAGCCGAGAGCAGGTTGTAGAAGATGCCCGAGATGCGACTCAGCAGTGCACCCTGACGCTCCAAAGCAACGATAGTGTTGGCAAAGGTCGGCTTTGCGGGGTTGTTTACGATAGCATCGAGCTCGGCACGCGATACGGCAATGGCGGTCTCGAATGCAGGCATATAGTCCTCCAACTTAATCTGCTCAAAGGGAGGTGTCGCGAAGGGTGTATCCCACTCCGCGAGAAGGGGATTTGTGGTGTCGATTTCGGGGAGTTGAGCTACCGGCATCGAATTGTCGGCGCAACCCACCGCGAATGCTGTAAGTGACATAAGCATTACGATTTTGTGTGTTAATTTCATACTGTTTTCTATTTATTTGTTTGTTTGGTTTGTTGTCGCTTAAAACTCTACCTCATCGGTGTTGAGTCTGTTTTGTACCTTGATGTTGCTCTGGGTGGTCGTCATAGCATTGTCGGCACTATTGTCCGCCACCTCGGGCTCATTCCACAGACCGCGAGCCCTGAGTAACGGTGTCTTGTCGGGCTCGGCACCGCGGAATGCGCGATAGAGATTCATACCCTCATCTTCACCTCCGCGCGAGAGCACTTCGCGGCGGAAACGCTCGGCAATACGGCAGTCGAAGATGTCGTTGCTCTGGCGGAACGCCTCGAAGGCATCCTTGTCGAGCACCTCGGCCCATATATAAAAGTAGTATCCTGCCGAGTAGCCGCCATCGAAGATGTGACTGAAGTAGGTGTAGCGGTAGCGGGGCTTAATCTGTGGGATGAGGCCGCGCTTCTCGTTGAGCACCTGGTACTCGAAGGCCTCGACATCAATCTTATCCTCATATTTTGGGAGTGAGTGAATCTCGAGATCCGAGAGTGCCGCAGCGACCAGCTCGGTAGTCATAAATCCCTGGTTGAAGTGGGCACTGCGCTGGAGTTTCTGAATCATAGCATCCGAAATCACATCTCCCGAGCGGTAGTGGGTTGCATACTGAGCCAGCAGGGCCGGCTCAAAGGCCCAGTTCTCCATAATCTGTGACGGCAGCTCCACAAAGTCACCCTCGACACCCAGCAGACCTCGGTACTTCGTATCCGAGAAGAGGAAGTGTAGGGCGTGTCCGAATTCGTGGAAGAGTGTGCCTACCTCGTCAATGTTGAGCAGGGCGGGGGTGTTGCCCACCGGGCGTGTAAAGTTGCAGACGATGCTGACTACGGGAGGTACACGCTTACCCTCGGCATCGTACATAGGCTCACGGTAGTAGCCACACCACGCACCGGCACCCTTGCCATCGCGCGGGTGGTAGTCGAAGTAGAGAACGCCGAGCAGCGACTCATCCTTGTCGAGCACCTCAAATGCCGAACACTCGCTGTGGTATGCAGGAATCTTCACCGGGCGGAAGGTGATGCCATAAAGACGATTTGCGAGGAAGAATATGCCGTGGCGTGTATTATCTAACGAGAAGTAGGGTCGCAACATCTCCTCATCCACCGAGTAGTTGCGGCGGCGTACCTTTTCGGCATAGAACCACCAATCCCACGAAGAGAACTCTGCGGAGGAGTGGTCGCGCTTGAACATCTTCTCCATTTCGGTCAGCTCCTCCTTGGCACGCTCGAGCGCGGGAGTCCAGATTTCGTCCAGCAAGCTGTATACGGCAACCTTGTTTTGCGCCATCTGATCCGAGATTACATAGTCGGCATAGCTCTCATAGCCGAGTAGGTGTGCCTTCTCGGTGCGCAGACGGATAAAGTCGTTGATAAGGTCTTTATTGTCGTGCTTGTTGCCGTTGTTGCCGCGATTGAGGTATGCCTTGTATATCTGCTCGCGCAGGTCTCGGCGGGTAGAGTAGGTGAGGAACGGAATCATACTCGGCTTGTGGAGTGTGAATACCCATCTATTCTTGTGACCGCTCTTCTCGGCCTTCTCGGCAGCAGCATCACGAACGCCTGCGGGGAGCCCGTCCAGGTCGTTGGACGAGAGTACCAGCTCGAAATCGTTGGTCTCGGCCAGCAGGTTGCTACCGAACTTTACGGCTGTGAGCGAGAGGGCAGCATTGATCTCCTTGAGCTGCTCCTTCTGTTCGGGTGAGAGTAGAGCACCGGCACGTACAAAGTCGGTGTATGTCTTCTCGAGCAGGCGCAACTGCACTGCATCCAGACCCAGGGTCGTGCGCTTGTCA
>JBGUTM010000203.1:0-2886 GCA_045133075.1 Alistipes sp.
TCTTACAAGAGCATCGCTGTTGTGGGCAACACTATCCGCGTATCGTTCAACAACGTTCCTACAACCCTTAAGGCTGAGGGTCGCATCAACGGTTTCCAGATCGGTGTTACCGATCCTACAAACGAGAAGAAGATTAAGTTCTACCTTGCCGAGGCTACTATCGAGGGCGATCAGGTTGTTGTATCTGCTGAGGGTGTAACCTCTCCAAAGGCTGTTCGCTACTGCTTTAACGAGGATGTAGGTAACCTCTTCTCTGCTGAGGGTCTGCCTGTACTCCCATTCCGTTCTGACAAGAACAACGCTTCACTCTCTGCTATCCCATACATCGAGCAGCCATCTGATATTGCTATCACCGTAGAGGCAAAGAAGGGCTACTACACTATGGGCGAGCTTACTGAGGGTGCGCATATGTGGCCAAACCTCAAGCAGAAGGTTTCAGAGGTATATCCAAAGCAGTTCGAGGGTTACAAGATGCTCACTGCAAAGTCTATCAAGAAGCACAAGACCCCTGCAACAAAGGTTACTGCACACGCAGACGGTCGTATCTACTGCCTTGCACGCAATACTGCCGATATTCGCAAGTACCACGACAAGCACGGTTGGAAGCTTATCACCCCTGCAGAGCTTCGCGCAATCACCCCGGATGGCAAGAAGATCGCAGCACAGTATATCTGCTACCGCGAGGTTAAGGCGGGCGAGACAGTCTCTCTGCCACGCGTAGTAGACCACTACTCACTCTTTGTGGTTGCTAAGGAGATTAACCTTGTAGAGGTAGAGTAAATAATTCGTATAACAAGGCTCTTTCGGCATCTGCCTTGTTCGGAAAATGCTCATTTACGATAAGTAAACTCCGCTTTTCCGACCTACGAGCAGCTTCAAAATAGCTCTTGTTATACAAATTATTAAGACAAAAAGGGTGTCCAGATTGTACTGACCCCAAAAGATTGGACGGATTATTAAAATGATTTATTGGTAAAGAGTTCGGTATTGCACCGGACTCTTTCCATTTAATTTTAGTTTAATACGGTCGTTATTGTAGTAGTTAATATACTTGCGTAACTCTCGTTTGAAAACTTCCATATCCGAAAACTCTTGCAAATATAGCAATTCGGATTTCATAATTCCAAAAAAGTTTTCCATAACAGCGTTATCCAAGCAGTTACCCTTCCTCGACATACTCTGTGTAATGCCGTACTTTTTCAGTGTCTGCTGGTACTGCATATGCTGATAGTGCCAGCCTTGGTCAGAATGCAGCATCACACCATAGGTGTCTTTAATCTTTCGTTTTGCCGAGTGCATCATATCCATTACCATTTTCAAATCGGGTCTATCTGATATGGTGTATGCTATAATCTCGCCATTAAACATATCTATAATTGGCGATAGATATGCCTTTCGGTCAGCCACCTTAAACTCCGTAACATCGGTTGCCCACTTCTCATTCGGTCGTGATGCCTCAAACTCACGATTGAGGATATTCGGAGCGGTCTTACCTACCTCGCCACGATACGAGCGATACTTCACTCTGCGTATCTGCGATTTAAGGCTCATTTCCTGCATCAGTCGTTGCACAGTCTTGTGGTTTATAGTATATCCCTCGTTGCGTAGCTGCTGATACACACGACGATAGCCATAGCGTTTGCCGTGCATAGTAAATATCTCGCTGATACGCTTGCGTATATCAGCATACTTATCCTCTCGTTGCTGTGAGGTGTGGTAGTAGTATGTCGAGCGTGCTATACCCACACATCTTAAAGCAAATAATAGATCGTCTTGATGTAGCCTTAGTTCTCGGATTGCCCACGCCCAATCGCGCGCAGACGGGCTTTCCTCTCCTCGACTAAGGCTTTCACTTTTTTTAACAGAGCATTCTCTATTTCAAGTTGTCTAACACGCACTCGTAATAGTTCCAGCTCTGTCATTTCTTCTGGTTTCTTCTTTCTCGGTCTTCCCATACCTGGTGGTCGCCCTCGCTTTTTTGTGATGAGGAGCGCATCAAGCCCTTGTCCTCTGGCTATCTTTAACCAAACACTTAATCTTGTAGCACTTACTCCGTATTTTAACGAGGCTTGCACCAAAGTTAAGTGATTTTTCTCAATATCTGACACTATTTGCTGTTTTAATTCTCCACCAGGTTGAGTGTATGACTTGCGATGGAGGGCAGAAATGCCTTGTTTTTGGTATTGTAGCCATAGGCATTTTAATCGCTCTGCACCTATACCGAACTTGTTGTGAATGTAATCGATGGGAAAACCATCTTCGAGCATTCTCATATATTTGAGCAATGCTTCATAATCGTGTTTTTTGCGCATAAAGAAACCCCAAAAGTTTTTTGTCCAAACTTTTGGGGTCACTTCATTGTCGACCTTTTTTGTGAACTATTTGGACTACAGTTCGTTTTTGCGGCGGGTGCGGATGCGCATAGCAATAACTGCGGCGCGGGCTCTGGCATCGCGGCGGGTGGTGACCCATTTATAGATGCTAACCCCGAGTGCTATCCACATAACGATTGACGAGAGGGAGATATAGACCATCTCTTTATAATCCTCGGCAGTTCCCTCACCAGAGTAGTAGATGATTATCGGAAGTACTGCCCAGAGTGTTGCGCCAATGGCACTCTTGATTGTAGCGTGACGCCAGCGGGTAATCGGGCCGTAGTTGAAGCAATCCCAAATAGTCGCAACGACATAGCAAGCCATAGCAATCAGCGCCACAATGCCCGAGATAACCTCGTGAGGGATGTAGATGGCCAGGAAGATTAGACCCATACAGACAAGGCCCAAAATCTCGGCTTTGGTAAATGTTACTTTAAGCTCTCGATTAACATCTTCCATTGTCTTGTTCTTCCATTTGCCAATGGAGAACTTGAAAAAACTATAACGGTTT
>JBGUTM010000204.1:0-10039 GCA_045133075.1 Alistipes sp.
TTGTAGACATCAATATGCCCGACCTCTCGGGCACCGAGGTTGTCCGTTCGCTCTCGAGCCAGCAACGCCCGATGGTAATCTTCACCACGGCCTACTCGGGATACGCCATCGAGGGCTTCAAGCTCGATGCGCTGGACTATCTGCTCAAGCCCTTCAGCTTTGCCGACTTCGAACGCTCGGCAAACAAGGCTCTATCGCTATATGAGCTGATAAAGGGTAGCAACGAACCCTCGGCAACCCAGAGTGAAGCCGAGCCCTCGGATAGCGACAATGAATATATCTCGATACGCGCCGACCACAAGGTTTCTCTCATAAAGGTACGCGATATAATATATATCGAGAGTTGTGGCGAGTATGTCCGCCTGCATCTGGCTGATGGCACTCGCATAATGACCCTGTTCCGCATAAAAAATATCGAGACTACCCTGCCTTCCGATATGTTTATGCGCGTACACCGCTCCTACATCGTTAATCTGAAGTGCATCACAGGCTATGCCCGTGGCCGCGTATTCCTCTCCAACAACGAGTATGCGCCCATCGGCGAGAACTATAAGGAGCTATTCCTAAACTACATCCGCGAAAACTATCCGGCATTATAAATAAAGCCAAAGACGATCTACCCATCAGGTATACAGACAGCTCCAATAGAGATATTGGAGCTGTTTTTCTTACTGGGGGGGGCTGCAAAATGTGATAAG
Organism: Alistipes sp.; assembly: GCA_045133075.1. GTDB lineage: Bacteria > Bacteroidota > Bacteroidia > Bacteroidales > Rikenellaceae > Alistipes. The sequence continues at coordinate 699 of JBGUTM010000204.1, forward strand.
TAGCCTATTGGATGTTTACTTACAAAAGGTCGCTCATTTCATTTTGGAACATTGTTGTAGACAACCAAAGCCTCGCAAATAAAATCACACGTTGTCAAGTTCCTCGAAACGCCGTTTCGATTGAAAGGTTTTGGGCACTTTTTTTTTCGAAAAGGTGCGAAGAAAAATACGCCCTGCGTTTTCAAAAGTGGGCAAAAAAAAGGGATAGCAAAGGTTATAATTTAGCGGCGTATCGTTTTTCGCCACGGACAGCAACGCCGATGCTCAACTCATAGAGGCCATAGAGAGGTATCAGAACCAGCACCATACTCACTGCATCGGGTGGGGTGACAAATGCGGCCAAGAGTGCCAAGATAATAACGGCGTGGCGGCGATACTTACGCATAAAGTCTGCCGTGAGCAGTCCCATACCCGAGAGCAGGCTTGTAAGTATGGGGAGCAGGAATATCAATCCGCACACAAAGGTCATATTCAGCACCAGCGACATATATGAAGAGATATCAATCATATTGGCAATTTCGCTGCTGACTCTATATGTCGAGAGGAAGTTCACCGAGAGGGGTGCCAACATAAAGTAGCCAAAGAGCACACCCGTAAAGAAGCAAGCCGACACCTGCAAGACGAAGAAGCGACCGCTATGCTGCTCTTTAGAGGTGAGTGCCGGGCTCACAAAGCCCCATAGTTCCCACAACAGATAGGGAATAGCCAGCAATAGGGCTGTGTTGAATGCGAGGGATAGGTGCAGGTTGAACTGACCGGCCATAGCGGTATTTATCAGCTGCACGGGGTCGCTATTTATGCGTAACACCTCCGAGGAGAGCTCTTCAGCCAACCAAGCAAAGAGCCTATTGGTCGGGAACCACGCCGACATCGGGCCCGTGACGATCTTCATAAGCTGTTCGCCGAAGATGAATGCCGCAACCATAAATACGAACATCGCCACGGCCGCACGCATAATGCGCGGACGCAACGCATCGAGATGTTCCCAGAAGGACATATCGACATCTTCGGGCTCACTTACCTTGAAGAGTGCCATCGCAAATCAAAAAAAATGTATGTAGAGTAGGGATTACTCCTCCTGTTTCGGAGCCGGTTTATCGCTCTTATTCTCGGTAGGGTCGGCATCCTCGGCGCTGTAATCCTTCGATACGGCATCCTTGAACTCCTTAACGCCACGACCCACGCCACGCATCAATTCAGGTATCTTCTTGGCTCCAAAGAGCAATACGATGAGCAATACGATGATAATAATCTCGGTATATCCAAATCTCATAGTTGTAGGTTTTAGTTTGTTATCTTACGCAAAGATAGCAAACAATTCACAATTCACAATTTTTTCGGACATTGTTTTTTTATCAATGAGTTCAAGACAAAAAAATCCGCCCGAAAATTCGGACGGATTTTTTTTACGGAAGATATCAACTACTACTTGTCGGCGTTCTTCTTCATCAGGTCGTATGCAATCGGAGTTGCAACGAAGATTGACGAAAGTGTACCGATGGTGATACCGAGCAACAACGCGAAGATGAAGCCACGGATAGTCTCGCCACCAAACGAGAAGATTGCAACCAGAGTAACCAACGTAGTCACCGAAGTGTTGATTGTACGCGACAGTGTCGAGCCGATTGCGTTGTTGATATTCTCGCGGAAGTTACGCTTCGGGTAGAGCGAGAGGTACTCGCGGATACGGTCGAAGATAACCACGGTATCGTTGATCGAGTAACCGATGATGGTCAGGATTGCAGCGATGAACGCCTGGTCAATCTCCATCGAGAAGGGCATCAGACCATAGAACATCGAGAATACACCGATAACCATAAATGCGTTGAGCGCAAGTGCCGAAGTTGCACCGAGTGCCCACTGCCACTTCTTGAATCGCAGAACGATGTAGAGACCGATTGCGATGAGCGAGAAGATTACTGCATAGAACGCATTGAAGATCATATCACGAGCAATTGCAGGACCGATCTTGTTCGAAGATACAATACCATTCTCATCGCTCACGGTATCCTTGAACTGATCAAGGGTGATATCGTATGAGTAGAGACCCTTAACTGCATCGTAGATGAGCTGATCAACCTCTGCGGTAGTCTCCTCCGAAGTATCGTCATACTTGTACTGGGTGAAAATACGCATCTGGTTGTCATCACCGAACTGCTTAACCTCGCAGCTGATGTTCGAAGCATCAACACCCTCGATGGTCGAGAACTTCGCACTGATAGCCTCACGAACAGCATCGTCCGAAACGGGCTGGTCGAAACGTACAACATAGATACGTCCACCGGTGAAATCAACACCCATATTCAGGCCGCGAACTGTGAACGAAACAACCGACAGCAGAGCAACCACACCTATAATAATATAAGAGTACTTACGCTTGCCAACGAAGTCGAACTTAACATTTGCCAGGAAGTTCTCCGAGAACTTACGCGAGAACGAGAGGCTGTTCCACTTCTCTGCAACCCACTCGAGAAGAATACGAGTGATGAAGATCGAGCAGAAGAGCGAAGTTACGATACCGATAATCAAGGTTGTAGCGAAGCCCTGAACCGGACCGTTACCAAATACGAAGAGAACGATACCGGTGATGATGGTAGTGAGCTGACCATCGATAATTGCCGAATAAGCGTTCGAGAAACCGTCCTTGATAGCCGAGCCAAGACCCTTGCCTGCTCGCAACTCCTCCTTGATACGCTCGTAGATAATCACGTTGGCATCCACAGCCATACCCATCGTAAGAACGATACCCGCGATACCCGGCAGGGTCAGAACGGCACCGAACGATACGAGAATACCCATCAACAGGAATACGTTGGTCACCAAAGCGATATCGGCCAACCAACCTGCCGTGCGGTAGAACAGACCCATATAGAGCAGTACGAGGATAAATGCGATAACGAACGAGATAAGACCTGCATTGATCGACTCCTGACCGAGCGAAGGACCTACCACCTCATCCTGGATGATACGGGCCGGAGCAGGAACCTTACCCGACTTGAGCACGTTAGCCAAGTCCTGAGCCTCCTGAATGGTGAAGTTACCCGAAATCGAAGAGTTACCGCCCTCGATCTTCTGGCGAACCACCGGAGCCGAATATACATAACCATCCAATACGATAGCGATGCACTTGCCTACATTATCAGCAGTCAGGCGAGCCCACTCGGCAACACCATTCGAGTTCATCGACATCGAAACCTCTGCCTCAGCACCCTTCTGAGCATAAGCCTCACGAGCATCTGAGATTACGCTACCATCGAGGGGAGCCTTGCCATCGGGACGCTCAACCTTGATTGCGTAGAGAGCAACCTTGTTGTCGTACATTGCATCGGGCTTGATACCCCACTTGAAGACTACGTCTGCGGGGAAAGCCTCCTTCACAACATCCATAGCCAGGTACTTGTTCACGGTAGCAACGTCAGCCGTAGTGGCTACACCGATAACCGCACCACCTGCGTAGTAGGGATCGAGAACTGCCAAAAGCGGGTTCTGTGCGCGGTTGTAGTGCTGGTTGGCATTCTGCCCAACCTTCTGCTCACTCTCAGCAACCTCACCAAGAAGACCATCTGCTGCGGGAGCTGCCTCTGCAACCTCCTCTACAGCCTCCTCGCCGAGGTAGTTCTTCAACTCACGGTCAGCCTGTGCCAACGACGAGAGCAACTCGGCAGCATTGTAGGTAGTCCAGAACTCCAACGATGCAGTACCCTGGAGAAGCTTACGAACACGCTCCGGCTCCTTAACGCCCGGCAACTCAACCAAGATGCGGTTCGAGTTGGGCAGACGCTGGATGTTGGGCTGGGTAACGCCGAAGTGGTCGATACGGCTGCGGATGATGTTGAACGATGCTGCGATAGCGTCATCGGTCTCCTTGCGCAGGATCTTCACAACCTCATCATCAGTGCTGTTGGGGGTGATGTCCTTACGGTCGGGGCTTACGAAGATAGCAGCCAGCGGAGCTCCGTTGGTCGAAGTCGAGTACGACTTTGCGAATGCACCGATAAAGTCATCGGTACCCTGCTTCATAGCCTCCTTAGCAACCTCCATAGCCGCAACGAATGCGGGCTCATTCTGGCTGTCGCCGGCCAAAGCCTTAACAACGTCCTCAACCTGAATCTCGAGCATCACGTTCATACCGCCCTTGAGGTCAAGACCGAGGTTAATCTCACGCTCCTTACACTCCTTGTAGGTGAAGTTGCGGACCAAAACATTATAAACCGGTTTGTTTGCAACAGAGTCGAGGTAGTACTGCTCCATTGCCTCCTGCTCCTCCTCGGCAAACGCCTGTGCATACTCTGCCGCCGCCTTCTCTACGGAAGCAGTCTTCAGAGTAAACGAGAGCTGGAAAATACAAGCGAGTCCCAAGAGGACTGCGAGTAATTTGATTGCGCCTTTACTTTGCATTTGTTTTTAATTTTTTGTTATTGTTTAGTTTAATTGTTGTTCGTTTTCATCGGCACCTATGCCAATAAGCGTACAAAGATAATAAAATTATCTGAATTAACACCAAAGCAACAAGGAATATCGCTCCAAATAGTCACTTTATCTCGGTTTTAGCTCTTTTTTATCACTTTTAGGGTGGCAATGTGTTGTTTTTTTCGGCGGTTTTGTGTAAATTTACAAACGAACAGAGCGCAAGCACCACGCTCTGATGTGCAACGCCGCCAGTGGTGCAGCGGCCGAAAAACGAAAATTATGGGAAACTACAACTGCCAATCAACCGCAGGAACTCGCACCAAACAGTGGTTAGCGGCCTTCCTGCTCGCAATTCCGATGGCGGGACACGCCCTCGGAATGTTAGGCTTCGCAAGCTCTTTCGTGGGAAAATTGCCAAGCAATGTGATACTCTATCTGCTGCCGGCATTGGGATTCTTCCTGCTGTGGCGCATAGCATCCAACACCGCCACTCGCACCGCCGCAAAGATTGTGACCATCATCTACGCCCTGTGGACTATATACTTCGCCGTGCTGGAGCTTATCGGCGTGGAGACTATGCCCGCCTGGCTCATCCAGATTATATCCGTGGCGCAGATTCTTACCCCGTTGATTCTGGCCTACACAGCCTCGCTCGTGGGAAAGAATAACCGCCTCTCAGCAATGGCTACAGCCTCGGTTTGGGTAATATGCGTGATGTGCATCGTAGAGAGCTATTGGTCTTTGGCCAATAGCGGTTTGAGCCTATGGATTTTCGATGGCCTGGCCGCAAGCGGCATATCGGTATCGGCCTTTAGAGAGGTATATCGCTGGTTTGTTATCGCACTTGATATATTGGCCGTATTTGCATTTATATCGCTATGCACAAGTTGCGCCTTCAACAACACTCACGATCCCAATGAGCCGGAGCCTAAATACACTGCTCTGAATCGCTATACGGTTACTACCGTGGTGATTACGCTTGCACTGATTGCTGTAAGCTAACAACTAAAAAGGATTAAAAAAAGACGCCTTTGGGCGTCTTTTTTTGTTGGCTGATGACTGAGAAAACTGGGGTGACTGAAGAGAACTAATAAGGGTATCCCAAGTATCCCAAGTATTTCCAAGTATCCCCAACCTTATAGGAGGTACATATAGGGCGCACAAGAAACCCGACCCGCAGCATACTAAACGTATGTGAGGAGTCGGGTTTTCGCTGTGCAACACAGTAGTTGCCCCTTAAAATGGATTTTACTTGATGTTGTACTTCTTCAATATCTTAAGCAAAGGCTTCTGAATAGCATTAGCCCAACGCTGGTAACCCCACGAAGTCGGGTGAATACCATCAGCCGAAGTCTCGTGATCGGTGCCGGTCTGGTTATCGACATCAATAAAGTAGACATCGTTGTAAGCCTTCGTCACGCGAGCCATAACCTTCTCTACGTGGTCGATACGATCCTGCTCCTTCTTCTCGCTCTTGAGGTCGAAGTTGCGGCTCTCGCGATAGATGGTGCGCAGGAAGATAATAGGTATCTGGGGACGCTGTGCGCGGATCTCACCGATAAAGAGGTCGATACGCTCGTCAATAGTCTTGATATTGGGGTTAGAGAATGCATCAACAACGATAGCATCGGCATCCGTACCACCGAGAATACGGCCAATAACGGGCTGCAACTTACTGTTACCACTCATACCCAGACCACAGAAGTAGAGACCGGTCTGACGCTGCAGGAATGCGGGATAGGTCTGACCTGCAGCCGAGGCGCACGAACCGTGGGTGAAGCTCGAACCGAAGATGGCAATCTTGTGACGGAAGGGATTCTCCATAGCCTTAATCTCGGCACCCTCCTCAACACCAATCTCGAGGGCCACAAGTTCCGAATAGAGAGGTAGATAGAGTATGCACTTCTTGTTCGAGTTATCCATATTCGAAATCATCTGCATAGGACGATCGAGCAATCTTACACCATTCTTATCCTTGTCGGTAATCTGACCATCCACAAAGGCATAAATCGACTGCGACTTCGAGGCAGCCCAGGTCCACGCTCCATCCTTCTCGATGTAGAGGTTGAAGCCACACGAAGCGTTGCGGGTCATACCGCCCGACTCGCGTGCAAAGCCAAAGGTTGCCTTAACCCATACAGCAGTCGAGTTGGTCTCGAAGATAATAGCCTCTCCGGCCGACTTGCGCAACAGCTGGGCCTCACGCTGATTAAGTTCGGGGTACGATGCCACCTCAACGCGGTGGTAGGGATTGGTAGTCTTGCAGAGCTTACCGAGGTGTGTCAGCGACTGTGCATCGACCCACTTTACGTTATTCTGCGCCACGGCACCGGTGCACAACATCACCAGCACAACAAGCAAAAGATTAAGTTTTTTCATAATATCTAATTTCAGGTTGTTAATTTCCATTTTCAAAAAAAAGCCGAACATACAAGTTCGGCTTATTCTATCGTAAAAGACAGGCTATTTTTCGTTCAAGATACGCATCGCAGCATCGAGAATAGCGGTATCATCCAACGTCACCACGCCACCATCAGGACCCTGCTCGAAGTGAACACCCGCAGCAGCAGCCTCAAGATGCTGACCACCAAAATAGTTACGTACTGTATCAACGTCTATACCCAATTCGTCTGCAATGCGCTGCGAGCTTCCGCTGGGAAGTCTGTCTTTGATTCGGCGCAATTCGTTAAATGTAATAATCATAGTTGTAAATTTTATAGTGTGTTAATCAGTTTGTTTGCTAAAGAACATTTCTACACTACTAAATTAAGCCATTTTTTTTACACAGCCAAATTTCCCGCACTTTTTTTTCAAAAAATTTACATTTACCCCACTTTTTGCAACAAACAGAGGCTGAAACCGCCTAAAACCCCTCTCAACACCTATGTTTATATATGACAAAGAGAATGGGGCTGTCGCAACACTACGGCCCGACAGCCCCACTATGGAGGTCTTTAATACAAAGTCTACTCTACCAACATATCATCCAAAGCCGATGACTTCTCCTCAATAAAAATCTGGAAAATAAGCGGAGTATACGGCAAAATCTCGGTAGAAACGGTCGTCTTGGTTACCACAGAGCCGGAAGTATCGGTCGTTGTGCCATACATATTGGCGTAGTTATAGTAATTCATATAGTAGTTATTATAATAGCCGTTACCGTAGTAGGTATTATAATAGTTGTAGTAGTTCATATAGTTCATATAGTCGTAGTAACCCGACATATCGGTCGAGGTCGAAGTGGTGGTCGAACTACCATTCTGACCGGTAGCTCCATACGCAAAGGTCGAAGTGGTGACAAAGGTCGCCCAACCTCCATAGCGCAACTCGGGAATCGTATAGAACCAGGCCGTGATATAATCATCCTTGCCTGTGGCGGCATTATAGCTGATGTAGGAGCCTGTATCATCAACCTTGCCGTAGATAATCTGCTTGACCTCATCGATATTGGTATCGAAGATAAAACCATCGAGGAAACGGCCGATATACCAGATACGTGCCGAACCCTCGGTACCAATCACATCTCCATCCTTGCGACCCTCGCCAAATCGTTTGAGCAGAGCCTCGTCAATAAGTTTGTCGATATCATTGGGTCCGTTCTTATAGATGTCGGTATCGGTATAGGGTTGATTTACGGTGTACTCCGACACAATATCGGTCTTATTCTTGATAAAGCGGAAGCCGAAATCGAATGGCTTGGAGGCATCGGGCACATACTCCGTATTGACAATAATACCCGGGATGGTGTCCTGCACGTGACGCCACGCCTTCTTCGGCTCGGTAGTTCCCTCCGAACTTTGGTGCTGCTCCAACGAGCGAGTAAGGCTCTCTAACGCCTTCTTGTCGGTATTGTTATCATCCTTCTTGACGGGCGTAACGCCTCCATTACCCTCGCCGAAGCCCTCAACCATCTCGCCCTCGTATGCCAGCGGGTTATTCACGCGATTGACTATCTCGAGCTCCATAATCATCGGCTTGTTGCCATCCAGTGCATACTGGCCCTCATAACCACCCGTCTCGGTTATGCCGCCCTCACCACTGACAACCGCCGAGGGAAGGTAGAGGCGCAGCTTGGTGCCGTAGCGCATAGCCAGCTGCGTAGGCAGACCATTTGCCGAGGCGTACTCCTCGCCGAGGGTCAGCACATTCTTCATCGCCAGATAGGAGCCCTCCAACAGCGACACATTCTCCTCGCCCATAAAGCGAAGGTAGGGCACATAGTGTGTAGAACGCGAGAATGAGCCCTGCATGCGGGCAATAGGCTCGCTACGGGTAATGCATACATCGCCCTGCAGGCTACGACCCGTGAGGTTGAAGAATAGCCAACAACTACCCTGCTTCTTGTCGGCCACAACATCGTGAATGGACATACTGTCGGCAACGCCCGGATTAAGCACCTCGACATAATACTTGCCATCGGACTGGAAATTCTCCACCAGGTCGGGGCGATGCTTCAGCATCCACGCCTTCAGCGAGCGATTCTCGATAGAGTTTATACTCTCCTCCTTATCTTTGGTACAACCGCTGAAGAGCATAGTGGCCACCACCACAAGAGCTATGATTCGTGTAAGGTATCTCATAAAAACTATTTTTTCGTTACTTTATCGACCTTCAGCAGCCACACCACGGGAGATTGCTTGGGCACAACACCGATAATCTCCTTGTTGTAGGCAACCTTGTAGGTCATATATATCTCCACCGTATCACCCTCGCGACATCCTACAAGTGCTCGGCGAAGGCCGGACATTCCATCCTCGCTATCGAGGCGGATGACATAGGGCTCAGCAGACCAATACTGCGGGTCAAAATACTCATTGCCGGCGACAAAGCGGTCGATAGTGCTCTGTCGATTCGACCAATAGGGGGTCGAGCCGCTCGGATTGGTGTAGTTGAAGACGTAGGCATCAAACGAAATCTCGACCACATCATTG
>JBGUTM010000205.1:0-13540 GCA_045133075.1 Alistipes sp.
CCTCGGGATGCTCCTCCATAATACGGCGGATACCGGCTCGGCGATTCTCACACACCACCACGACCACCGAGGGGAACTTGAACTTAATCTGCAATGGTTCATCGCCCACATCGCGATATGAATCCGAGAGGGTCACCTCACGGTAACCTTTGGTCTTGCGGCCATAGCCACGCGAGAGCAGTGCTACGTTGTGGGTACGGCTCATATAGTCAATAATCATCTCCGAAGAGGGGGTCTTGCCTGTACCGCCAACGGTAATGTTGCCGACACAGACGATCGGTATATCGAACTTCTCGCTCTTGAGGATACCGACATCGAAGAGAAAGTGACGGAAACGCACCCCCGCTTCATAAATGCAAGCCGCTATTTTCTTTAATAAATCCACCCTATCTGCAAACTATTTTTCAAAGATACATAAAATAGGGGTAATTTCCAAACAATTATTGCAAAACAACTGCCGTTATCAATAAAATCGTGATAAATCACAGATTTATCGCCATTTTTTATTAACTTTGTGGATTATGAACAAGAGTATATCATTTTTTATAGTAGCACTCCTCACCCTGACTGTCGCCTGCAAGCAAAACCGCTCGGAGCCGACCGAGGAGCAACACACCATAGTATACGGCATCGTAGCCGATGACTACAACCTCGAACAGGGCGAGATACGCAATGGGCAGACCCTCGGCACCATCCTCAACGGATATGGCGTCTCGGCACGCACCATCGACTGCCTCGACCGCACGGCTCGCGACATCTTCCCCCTGCGACAGATACGCGCCGGCCGCCCCTACACCGCCTTCCTGACCAAGGACACCATAGCCTCTCATCTGGACTATCTGGTCTACGAGAAGAGTGTCATAGATTATGTCGTCTTCGGATTTGTGAACGACTCGGTGAGCATCTACACAGGTCAGAAGCCCATAGAGTTGCGCCGCACCAAGCGCAGTGCTCAGATCGAGAACTCGCTTTGGGGTGCGATTATGCAGGAGAACCTCCCCTACGCATTGGCTGCCGAGCTGGAGGACATCTATCAGTGGACAGTCGATTTCTTCGGCGTGCAAAAGGGCGATAAATTTACGGTCAGCTATGACGAGAAGTTTGTCGATACCCTCTCGGTTGGCATTGGTCGCATTTGGGGTGCAAAGTTTACCCACGGTGGCAAGGATATATACGCCATACCCTTCAAGCAGGAGGGCAAGATGCAGTATTGGGAGTATGACGGCGGCAGCCTACGCAAACAGATGCTCAAGGCTCCGCTCAAATTCACCCGCATAAGTTCAAAGTTCTCGAACTCGCGTTTCCACCCCGTACTGAAGCGTTATCGCCCCCACCACGGAGTAGACTACGCCGCACCGAAGGGTACTCCCGTCCGCGCCGTAGCGGATGGTGTGGTGGTATTCCGCGGATGGAATGGTGGTGGAGGTAATACCCTGAAGATCAAACACGCCAACAATATGATGACCGGCTATCTTCACCTGAGCGGTTTCGCCAAGGGAATAGTCAAGGGCAAGCGCGTATCGCAGGGCGAGGTCATCGGTTATGTCGGTAGTACGGGCACCTCGACAGGCCCTCACCTCGACTATCGCGTCTGGAAGGGTGGCAAGCCGATAAATCCGCTCAATATCCCGCAGACGCCCTCGGTACCCATCTCGAAAGATAACCGCGAGGCATTCGAGTTTGTACGCGACCGCATAGCGGCAGAGCTCAATGGAGAGGTAGCAGAGGATGAGCGTATTATGCAGTTAGACTCCATTGTTCTGCCAAAGAAGATGGAGCCCGACTCGGTAACAATTCAAAAGTAGATTTATTGTGGAGCTCGACCAACGAATAGTTAAGTTTCTGAAGCGTCATCACGTATTGACGCTCGCCACAGCCACAGCTGATGGTGAACCCTACTGTGCCAACGCCTTCTACGCCTACGACCCAGAGCAGAATCGCTTGATTTTTACCTCTGACGACACCACACTCCACGCGCAGCAGATGCTCTCGAACAGTCGAGTAGCCGCCTCGGTGGTACTCGAGACTCGTATTGTCGGCAAGATTCAGGGTCTGCAAATATGTGGCACGGCCGAGAGTGGTGATGAGGCCGACCGCAAGGTCTACCTGCGCCGATTTCCTTACGCTGCCGCAGTCGGAGAGCTACACCTGTGGCATATCGAGCCCGACTTTATGAAGTTCACTGATAACACCCTCGGTTTTGGCAAAAAGTTGATATGGAGAAGATAAATATAGGAGTGGTAATCGTTGCCGGAGGAAGCGGCACTCGCATCGGAGGCTCGGTACCCAAGCAGTTTATGATTGTCGGCGGTGAGCCGTTGCTGGTGCGCACAATAAACACCTTCGCGGAGGCTCTGCCTGCGGCGCAGATTGTCGTAGTATTACCCGAGAGCCACATCGACTTTTGGAAAAATCTCGCTGCACGCTTCGATGTAGCACCTCACCGCTGCGTAGCCGGTGGCAGGGAGCGTTTCCACTCGGTCAAGGCCGGCATACAGGCCCTGAACGAGAATACGGGCCTGATAGCTGTGCACGATGGAGCACGGGCTCTGGTATCGAAAAAGCTGATTATCCGTGCCGTGCAGAGTGCCATAGAGTGCGGCTCGGCGATACCTACAATAGCACCCGTGGATTCGTTCCGCGTGGCCACAGAGTGCGGCTCACATCCCATCGACCGCTCCACGTTACGCATCGTACAGACCCCGCAGATTTTTACGGCCGAGATTCTGCGCAACGCCTATCGCACAGAGTATATTCCATCCTTCACGGATGATGCCTCGGTGGTCGAGCACTCGGGCGTAGCAGTAACGCTCTGCGAGGGCGAACGCTCAAACCTGAAGATCACAACCGTGGAGGATATAGCAATAGCCGAAGCCCTTTTAGCAACAAAAGATGGAGATTTTCAACTATAAAAATGGGCGATATACGCTCTACTGGACTGCGGTATATATCATCATCATCGTACTGCTGGCAGCTCTACTGATGCAGCTCTACGAAGGTGGCTATGTATCGGCGTGGTTCGGCTCATTCATCGTGGCCCTGCTGGCACTGATGCTGATGTCGGTGCCGCGCAAGATTGTAGTTACCCAAGAGGCCTTGCAGATTCGCTGTGTACTGGATATCACCGAGATAAAGCTCTCTGAGATTTCGTCTGTACTCGCCGTCAGCCGCAAGGAGATGGGATGGAAATTTCCGATTTTCGGCAGTGTAGGATTCCTCGGCTACTTCGGCCGATTTATAGATTTCAAACGATTCCGAATGGTCGAGATTTACGCCACCGAGTGGGGCAACTTTGTCGAGATTCAGACCATCTACGAGGATACATATTACGTCTCGTGTCACGAGCGCGACCGTCTTATCGCACTACTGCAGGAGCGAGCCGGCTTATAGCGAGGTGGTCATCTCATAGACCTCCAACAGTTTAGCACACATCTCCTCCCAGGAGAATCGCTTGCGCTCCTCGGGGAAATTCTTGGCAAAGCGGTCGAGTATATCTCCGTCATACAATCGCACCAGGCTCTCGGCTATACTATCAATGGTAGGCTCACAGACCAGACCGACCCTGCCATCAGGAACAATCTCGGGCAGGCCACCCACACGGGTAACGACCATCGGCACCGAGAAGTTATATGCAATCTGCGTAACGCCGCTCTGCGTGGCTGTGCGATAGGGAAGAACGAGGGCATCGAGCACCGAAAAATAGAACTTCACATCCTCATCGCGCACAAATCCTTCGTGTAACACCACCCTCTCACCCAGGCGGTCGAGAGCGGCGCGATATTGCTCCTTATCGTTATAGAACTCTCCGGCCACAAGCAGACGCAGCTCGGGATTTCCGACCCTCTCGAATGCCTCCAACAACATATCGAGCCCCTTATAATCACGAATCAGGCCAAAGAAGAGCAGATAGCGTTTTGTGGGGTCGAGGTTGAGTTTGTGGCAAGCCTCTGCACGATCGACCCTACGGCCAAAGTTCTCGAACATCGGGTGCGGTGAAAATATCGCCGGAGCGGAGGTGTAGGCCTTGAGTTCGCCGTGCACCTGCTCGGACATATAGACAAACCCATCGACCGCTCGCAGATAGTAGCGATTGCAGGGCCGGTCGATGATATGGTGTTCGTGAGGCTCGACATTATCAATCTGGCACAGCACCTTAGTCTTGCCATTGGAACGGGCGATACGTGCCACAGTACCGAACGAAGGGGCCATAAACGGAGTCCAATACTTCATCAGCACGATATCGGGAGCCTCGCGGCGCAGGCGCAGACCCAAGCGAATCCAACTCAAAGGATTGACATTATTGAGCACACGCTCGATACGAAGTCCCGAAGGCGGAGGTGTGGTCACATATTGAGTCTTACCAGGGAAGAGCAATGAAGGGTACTGCACGGTAAAGGTGTAGATTGTCACCTCGTGTCCCGCACTTTGGTAGACACGCGCCATGGTCTCCATTATCGAGGCAAGACCGCCACGATAGGGATAGGCCGGACCGACAATGCAGATCTTCATCGTTGCTCTACGTTTTTATGAATTTCGGTCTACTTGCGCTTCTCGAACTCGGCAACGCCACCCTCAAGGAACTCGACAAAGCCCTCAACACTCAAATCATAGCCGCGCGTGGGAGCCAACTGCTCACCCTCGGCAGTGATAAGTACATAGTTGGGCTGTGCATTTACGCCAAATTGAGTGCGGGCAATGTAGGAGTTGATACGTCCCAGGGTCTTGAAGGTATCACCGGCCTCGGTGGTAATCCACTCCGACTCAGGTACCGACATCTTGTCGTCCGTATAGAGAGCCACCACGACATACTTCTCGCGCAGGATATCCAACACACGCTCATCGCTCCATACTCTTGCCTCCATCTCGCGGCAGTTCACACATCCGTGACCCGTGATATCGACAAAGAGAGGCTTACCCTCCCTCTTGGCAGCCGCCTTGGCCTCCTCAAGGTCGAAGTAACCCTGCAAGCCGTGCGGCAGGTGGAGCTTATCGCCATACTTAACGCCCTGGTTGGTTGCCGAAGGGGTCGATACCGCACCCTGCGACATTACGAAATCCTGCGTATGTAACGGTGGCAGGTAGCCCGACAATCCACCGAGCGGAGCACCCCACATACCGGGAATCATATATACTACAAAGGTAAAGACCGCAATGGCCAGACCCAGACGGGTGACCGAGATGCTCTTCACCTCGCTATCGTGCGCAAAGCGTAACTTGCCGAGCAGGTATAAGCCCAGCAATGAGAAGCACACAATCCATATAGCCAAATATATCTCGCGGTCAAGCAGGCCCCAATGGTAGGTCTGGTCGGCAACGCTGAGGAACTTAAATCCGAGGGCTACCTCTATAAATCCCAACACAACCTTCACCGAATTGAGCCAGCCGCCACTCTTGGGCAGATTCTTCAGCAACGAGGGGAAGAGTGCAAAGAGCGTGAATGGGAGGGCAAAGGCCAACGAGAATGCGAACATCGTCACAATCGGCTGCCAGAACTCGCCCGAGGTTGATTGAATCAACACCGAGCCCACAATCGGACCCGTGCAGGAGAATGACACCAGCACCAGTGTCAGTGCCATAAAGAAGATACCTGCAACGCCACCCTTGTCGGCATTCTGGTCGCTCTTATTGACCAGCGCACTGGGCAACGTAATCTCGAAGGCTCCGAAGAACGAAGCGGCAAAGATCATAAATACCACAAAGAAGAGCAGGTTGGGCAACCAATGTGTAGCCAACCAGTTGAAGATATCGGCAGTTACGGTCTCACCACCCACGAAACGTGTAATCAGGATAATCAGCGCGATGGGCAGGGTGTAGAGTGCAACAATGAAAAGACCATAGGTAAAGGCCTTCATTCGGCCCGCAGCCTTATTCTCGCTACCCTTCATAAAGAACGACACTGTCATCGGCACCATCGGGAATACGCAGGGGGTCAGCAGAGCCGCAAAGCCCCACAAGATAGCCTCCAAAACAAGGGCCCAATCGAAAGGTTTTCCGGAATTTGCATCACCGGAGCCGACCGCCTTAAGCTCGGTATGAGCCGCTGCATCACCCACCTTGAATGAGAAATCCCACTCTTCGGGCATTCCACACTGTGTGCCGATGCAGGACATCCAGATAACCTTACCCTTAATCTCGCCGGCCGCGCCACCAAGCGTAAACTTCTGGCCCAGAACAAATTTACCGTAATACTCGCCGTGCACCTCGCCATCGGCCTTCACCATCTTGGAGGGGGTAACCTCATAGGCATCGCCATCGAAGGTGATGCCTACACTCTCCGAGAGGTCTATATAGGTCGAGGAGTAACTCGAGTGGAGATCGTAGGTGTGCCAGCCCTCACGCACTGTACCCTTAAGTAGCAGTTCGTAATTATTGTCGCCCAGCGACTTGACCTCACCCTTCCATCTAACCGAAGGTCCATTATCCTGTGCCGAGGCTCCAAACGAGAGCACCACAGCCAAAAGAGTCGAAAAAATACGCAATAAAAATTTCATATCTCTATACTTTATATTATTCACAAGGTACAAAGATATGAAAATTTCTTTGAAACAACACAACCTTGTAGGTTGTAGCCCAAATTTATCCGATATTATCGCATTACGAAGCTCGCGCGACAGATTACGGCTCCGTCATTATCCTTAATCTCGAAGAGCCACCCACTCTCCTCGTTGCGATAGCCGATGGTGAGCGACTGTCCGTAGCGCGACTCTTTAACAAAGTGTATATCAAAACGCAGGGCGTGAGGCTCCGAAATAGCATCCATCGGCAACACATCGACCATCATCTCGATATAACGCAGAGTATTGACGTGGCTATTGAAGTCGATATCGCTATAAACTATGCGGTGCTCAACCGCCGTTTCGGTCTCCACGGCAGCGAGTTTTCGGGGTGCCTCACAGGGTGCCGGCTCATCGAAAACATACTTGCGACAACCCTCCAGCACTGGGGCCAAATCACACGGACGGCGGGTCGAAAGGTTAATCATACACCAGTGCGAAGTAGCGCGACCAAACACCGCCCCTTCAGCATTGGTTACCACAAAGTTACGCACCGAAATAATACGGCCCGAATCGTTAATCCAGGTGCGGATTTTATAGTCGTCATACTGCCTCGGCATATAGTCAAATTCGATGGCAATACGCGACAACACCCACGAGTTATTATCGCGCATTACGGCATCCGTACCGAAGCCGTTGCGATGTGCATCCTGACCCGCCACATTGAGCAGATTGCAACACATCGCCGCAAAGCGCGAACGAAGCGTAAAATCAACATCTTGCGGCACCACTCTGAAATCATAAACATTTCCAGCCTCCATATTTTCTCGATTTTGCACTGCAAAAGTATCATTTTTTTCACAAAACATCCGTTCTATTTAGGTTATTTTTTGTACTTTTGCGCCCGAAATTAAGGGAAAACAAACAAGTGTTAGTTATGGATATTTACAATGATTTTAAGAGTGGTCTGTGGCAGAGCAAGATAGACGTTTCGGACTTTGTGCAGACAAACATTACTCCGTATTATGGTGACGCCTCATTCCTGGCAGGCCCCACGGAGCGTACAATGAAAGTGTGGAACAAATGCCTCGAGGCCCTCGAAGAGGAGCGTGCACGCGGAGGTGTTCGTTCTCTTGACAATAAGACGGTTTCGACCATCACCTCTCACAAGGCCGGATATATCGACCGCGAGAATGAGCTTATCGTAGGCCTTCAGACCGATGAGCTGCTCAAACGAGCAATCAAGCCTTTCGGCGGTATCAATGTGGTATCGCGTGCCTGCAAGGAGCTGGGCTCCGATGTAGACGAGAAGGTTAAGGAGATCTTCACCCACTACCGCAAAACCCACAATGATGGTGTATTCGATGTCTACACCGAGGAGATTCGTACATTCCGCTCGTTGGGCTTCCTGACCGGTCTGCCCGACAACTATGCACGTGGCCGTATCATCGGCGACTATCGCCGTATGGCCCTCTACGGTATCAACCGCCTCATCGAGGCTAAGCAGGCCGACCTCAAGAGCCTGACAACCCCGATGTCCGACACCACCATTCGTCTTCGCGAGGAGGTTGCCGAACAGATTAAG
Organism: Alistipes sp.; assembly: GCA_045133075.1. Taxonomy (GTDB): domain Bacteria; phylum Bacteroidota; class Bacteroidia; order Bacteroidales; family Rikenellaceae; genus Alistipes. The sequence goes on from JBGUTM010000205.1 coordinate 8,080, forward strand.
GCCCTCAAGGAGATGCTCGTTATGGGCGAGTACTACGGTCTCGACCTGAGCCGTCCCGCAACCTCGGCACAGGAGGCTGTACAGTGGGTATGTATGGCATATCTGGCTGCCGTTAAGGAGCAGGATGGTGCCGCAATGTCGCTCGGCAACGTATCTTCGTTCCTCGATATCTACATCCAGTACGACCTGGACAAGGGCAACATCACCGAGGAGTTCGCTCAGGAGCTTATCGACCAGTTCGTTATCAAGTTGCGTATGGTACGCCACCTGCGTATGCAGTCCTACAACGACATCTTTGCCGGTGACCCGACCTGGATTACCGAGGCTATCGGTGGTCGCTTCAACGATGGTCGCACCAAGGTTACCAAGACCTCGTTCCGCTTCCTGCAGACACTCTATAACCTCGGTCCCTCGCCCGAGCCCAATATGACCGTACTCTGGAGCCCCGAGTTGCCCGAAGGATTCAAGGAGTTCTGCGCCAAGGTTTCGATCGACACCTCATCTATCCAGTACGAGAATGACAACCTGATGCGCGAGGTCCGCTTCAGCGATGACTACGGTATCGCCTGCTGCGTATCGTACCAGGCTATCGGCCGCCAGATTCAGTTCTTCGGCGCACGATGCAACCTGGCAAAGGCTCTGCTGTTGGCAATCAACGGCGGTCGATGCGAGAACACCGGCACACTGGTTGTTAAGGGTATTCCGACCCTGATGGGCGACCTGCTCAACTACGAGGAGGTGCTCTCGAACTACAAGAAGGTGCTCTCGGAGATTGCCCGCGTATACAACGATGCGATGAATATCATCCACTATATGCACGACAAGTACTACTACGAGAAGGCTCAGATGGCACTCATTGACACCAACCCGCGAATCAACCTCGCATATGGTGTTGCAGGTCTGTCGATTGCCCTCGACTCGCTGTCGGCAATCAAGTATGGCAAGGTTACTGTTAAGCGTAACGAGATGGGGCTGACCGAGTCGTTCGAAATCGAGAAGGAGTTCCCGATGTTCGGTAACAATGATGACCGCGTAGACCACCTCGGCGTTGATTTGGTATACTTCTTCAACGAGGAGCTCAAGAAGCACCCCATCTACAAGGGCGCGAAGCCGACCCTCTCGCTGCTGACCATCACCTCGAATGTGATGTACGGCAAGAAGACCGGCGCAACTCCCGATGGTCGCGAGAAGGGTGTGGCGTTTGCTCCGGGTGCTAACCCGATGCACGGCCGCGATAAGTGTGGTGCTGTGGCATCGCTCTCTTCGGTTGCCAAGTTGCGCTACCGCGACTCGCAGGATGGCATCTCGAATACCTTCTCGATTGTGCCCAAGTCTCTCGGTGTGGATGAGGCTACCCGCATCGAGAATCTGGTAACGATGATGGATGGTTACTTCACCAAGGGTGCACACCACCTCAACGTGAATGTCCTCAATCGTGAGATGCTGATGGATGCTATGGAGCACCCCGAGAAGTACCCGCAGCTCACCATCCGCGTATCGGGCTATGCGGTGAACTTCACCAAGCTCTCGCGCGAACACCAGCTGGAGGTTATCTCGCGCAGTTTCCACGAGAGAATGTAATTGATTCACAACAATCCGCTGCCTCGAAGGAAACTTCGGGGCAGTCTTTTAATATAGAGGTATGAAACTTAACGTCCACTCATACGAATCGCTCGGCACCTTTGACGGGCCGGGTCTACGCCTTGTGGTCTTCCTGCAAGGTTGCAACTTCCGCTGTCTGTACTGCGCCAACCCCGACACCATAGACCTCCGAGGTGAGGCGAAGGCCACCGATATCGACCATATTGTCGAGCAGGCCGTAAGCCAAAAGCCCTTCTTTGGCAAGAGAGGTGGTGTCACCTTCAGCGGTGGCGAGCCCACGGTGCAGGCACAGGCTCTGATTCCGCTCGTAAAGCGACTCAAGGAACAGGGTATCCATGTCTGCATCGACACCAACGGATCCATCTGGAACGAGTGGGTTGAGGAGCTCTTTTCGATGGTCGATTTGGTGCTTCTCGACATCAAGGAGCACAACCCCGCACAACACCTACTGCTCACCGAGCGCAGCAACGAGCAGACCCTGCGCACGGCCGAATGGTTGGAGCATAACGGATGCCCATTCTGGTTGCGATATGTACTCGTTCCCGGGTACAGCGACCGAGAGGAGGATATACGTGCTCTGGGCGAGCACTTCGGAGGTTTCAAGATGCTGGAGAGGGTCGAGATTCTACCCTACCACACACTCGGAGTACACAAATACGAGGCTATGGGTCAGCCATATAAGTTGCAAGATGTCAAGGAGAATACCCCCGAGCAGCTCGAAGCTGCCCGGTCGCTCTTCGAGGAGTATTTTCCGACAGTCTTTGTAAATTAGCGTAGTTTAGGGAGTTTAGGGAATAGAATACCTTAAACTCCTTAAACTCCTTAAACTCCTTAAACTCCCTAAATTCCCTAAATTCCCTAAATTCCTTAAGTCCTTTTTAATCATTAACCATCTCCACCACTCCAAAAAGAGTGTTCTATTTATCGTAAAACAATAAAAATTATTTGATATTCGTCATCTTTTTCTTAACTTTGCGGATGGATGGGTGTTGATTGCCGTGGCCAAGAGTCGGGAGAATAAGCACTGCCAAAGGTAGAATTAAATGCAAAGCACTGATATAATGGCAAATACAGTCACAAACGCAAGGGGGGGGGTCGCACTATGGCTATAATTATAAATATGGACGTGGTGATGGCCAAGCGCAAGATGACGCTTACCGAATTGGCCGAGAGGGTCGATATCACCCCGGCAAACCTCTCGATACTGAAGACCGGCAAGGCCAAGGCCGTTCGTTTCTCGACCCTCGAGGCGATCTGCCGCGAATTAGAGTGCCAACCGGGAGAGATTCTTGAGTATAGCAGAACAGAGAGAAAGTAGAGGAGAATTCAAAATCCACAGTGTCCTCTGTATCCCCAGCAAAGGAACAGACAAAACAACAGACAAAACAACAGATAAAAACCATTAATTTAACAAGCTATGAAAAGAGTATTTTTGTTCGTTGTCGCAGTGATTACGGCAGCGAGCGTATCGGCTCAAATCAACCCGATGCAGCCGATAGAGGCAGACAAGGATGTCCGCGTAGGCAAACTCGAGAACGGGCTGACCTACTACATCCGTCACAACGAGAAACCTAAGGGACAGGCTCACTTCTACATTCTGCACGATGTGGGCGCCATTCAGGAGGATGACAACCAGCAAGGTCTGGCCCACTTCCTCGAGCATATGGCCTTCAACGGCACCAAAAATTTCCCCGGCAAGCAGCTTATCAACTACCTGGAGAGCATCGGTGTAAAGTTCGGCTATAACCTCAATGCAGGAACCTCGTGGGACTACACCGAGTACCAGCTGCGCGATGTCCCCACCTCGCGTCAGTCGATTGTCGATAGCGCTCTGCTCGTGATGCACGACTGGTCGCACTTTATCGCCCTCGAGCCCAAAGAGATTGACTCGGAGCGTGGTGTGATTATGGAGGAGCTGCGTACCCGCGATGGTGCTTCGTGGCGTTCATCTATCAATATGATTAAGGCTATAGGCCGCGGCACCAAGTACGAGCACCGCAACCTTATCGGCCACCTTGACGGCCTGAAGAGCTTCTCGCCCGAAGATCTCGAGTCGTTCTACCGCAAGTGGTATCGCCCCGAGTTGCAGGCAGTTGTGGTTGTCGGTGATGTGGATGTAAACTATGTCGAGAACAAACTCAAGGAGTTGATGAGCGACATCCCCGCCTCGCCTGCAGATGCTGCGCAGAAGGAGGTTATCGTAGTCCCCAACAACGAGGAGCCCATCATCTCGATCTTCACTGATCCCGAGATGACATCTTCGACCGTGCGCTACTTCTTCAAGCGTGGTAATCTGGTGCCCAAGCAGGCAGCCAACACAGTCTATGCCGAGATGATGCAGATTGCAACGATGCTTATGACCAGCATGGGTAACGCTCGTCTTTCGGAGATTGCAATGAAGCCTAATGCACCCTTCACCGGTGCAGGTATCAGCGATGGCTCGATGGGAATCTGCCCCACATTCGAGTCCTTTACTGCCGTAGCGCAGTCGCAGGATGGCAAGCTGCTCACAGCCTTCGAGGCTATCGCCACCGAGGTTGAGCGCATCCGCCGTCACGGCTTTACCCCCGGCGAGTTCGAGCGTGCACAGAACGACCTGCTGCGTAGCTGCGAGCGTGCATACAACAACCGCAATGACCGCAAGAATGGCGAGTATGTTCAGATCTATCTCAACAACTTCCGCGAGAATACACCTATGCCCGATGCAAAGACCGAGTGGCAGTTGGATAGCGTGCTTATTAAAAACCTGAATGTAGATGTAATCAATCAGATTGCCAGCAAGCTTATCACTCCCGTAAACCAGATTGTCGTGATGAACGCTCCCGTTAAGGAGGGTCTGGTAAACCCCACCGAGGCAGAGGTCTTGGAGGTAATCAAGAAGGTAACAGCTGCCGAGATTGCTCCCTACGAGGATAATACCGTCAAGGAGCCTCTTATCGGCGAGGATGTAGAGCTTAAGGGTTCGCCCGTAGTTAAGACCAAGCAGAACGAGAAACTCGGCACTACGGAGTGGACTCTGGCAAACGGCACCCGCGTAATCGTGAAGCCCTCGACCCTGAAGGCTGACGAGGTATTGCTGAAGGCTCACTCGGAGGGTGGTTTTGCACTCCTCTCTGATGAGGACTACTATACAGGTATGTTTATTCCCTCGATCGCCTCGATGTCGGGTGTATCGAAGTTCTCGCGTGCAGACCTGCGCAAGCAACTCTCGGGCAAGTCGGCTAACGTATATCTCAATGGTAGCGAGTACGACCACGGCGTGAATGGTAACTGCTCGCCGAAAGATATTGAGACAATGTTGCAGTTGGTATACCTCAATATGACCGCTCCTCGCTTCGACAAGAACGACTTTGAGACCGTTATGAAGCAGTACCGTGCATACGTTGATAACCTGCGAACCAACCCCGACTACATTATGGGTGAGCAGATGGAGAAGACCCTCTATTGCAACAACGTGCGCCGTCAGGCCCTTTCGATGGAGATGCTCGATAAGGTAAACTTCGATCGTCTGGACGAGGTATTCGCAACCCTCTACCCCAATGGTAACACCTTCACCTACACATTTGTAGGTAATGTAGACCTGGAGACTCTGCGTCCGCTCGTGGAGAAGTATATCGGTTCGCTGCCCGCATCGAAGAGCAAACTCTCGTATGTTGATGATGGTGTACGCTATGCAAAGGGCGTTGTAGTGAACAATTTCAAGACCCCGATGCAGCAGCCTAAAGTTAGCGTATCGCGCGTGTACACCGGCAAGGGCAAGGCATCGCTCAAGAATCGCTTGACGATGATCTTCCTCACCCAGGCTCTCAACTCACGCTACCTCGTCTCGATCCGCGAGGAGAAGGGCGGTACCTATAGT
>JBGUTM010000206.1:0-3007 GCA_045133075.1 Alistipes sp.
GACCGAGGATCGCTACTACGACCTCTGTGCCCCCGGCGAGAAGGAGCGCGACTCGACAGTTCGCTACTTCGCGACAATGATTCGCGCTGCGCGAGTTTTGCAGCCCAAATTCCTATTGATACACTGCAACCAGACCCTGCAATTCAACGATGGCTCATCGGAGGAGAGCTTGGCTCGTTCGCTCTACGAGTTGCAGCTGGTAGCTGACGAGATTGGTACACAGATAGCCGTTGAGAATATGTCACACGGTGTGGGTGGCGACAGCCGTGTATTGGCTGCGGCGGTCGATAAGGCTAATGGTATGACCGACCTGGGTAAGGTCAAGAAACCGGTTAAAATTGCAATGGATGTCGGTCACGCCAATATCTATTTGAGTATTGTGAACGATGGTCGCACCGTGGTTGATTGGTTGCGCGAATGTGGTACCAGGATTGGTGCGCTACACATACACGACAACCGCGGAAAAAATAACGACCCGACCAAGCGCCGTTTCAACGATGACCACCTCTACCCGGGATATCCCAAGACCGGAATGTTGTATAAGGAGGGTCGTTTCGGTGCTATTGGCGAGAAGAATTTGTGGGGTGAATTCTACTATACCCTCCTCAAGGATTGTGGCTATCGAGGCCCGTTTGATTTCGAGCTCTCCACCCGCACCTATGGAACATTGTGCACCCTACTCGGTGGCTCCGCCGAGGAGCGTACCGACCAGATAAGCACTCCGTGGCACGCTTCCCACATATACGACACCTACGTATACCCCGAATATCGCAAATATATGGGGCTGAAGTAGGCATCATCTTTAGCAACAGCTTAATTGTGGGCGAAATGAAAGTTTCGCCCATTTATTTTGCTTGTTTGCCGAAAAAGAGTACCTTTGTATGATTTGTGGTGGAGAGTCGACCTGAAAACGACCTAAAACAGCAACTATAACTATTGCAGTAAAACCCTAAAACACAACAATATGTTCAAAGCGATTCGTAATTTTTACAAAATCAGTGCGCCCGTAGAGCCACTAAATCTTGATGAGAAGGCGCAGACGCGCTACTATCGCAAATTGAGCCTTCAGTCATTCGTGGCCGGTACGCTCGGCTATAGCCTCTATTACGTTTGCCGCACAAGTCTTAACGTAATGAAGAAGCCGATTCTCGACAGCGGTATGCTCGATGCTACACAACTTGGTGTCATCGGCTCGGCTCTTCTCTTTGCATACGCTGCAGGTAAGTTTATAAACGGATTTATCGCAGACCACTGCAACATCAAGCGATTTATGGCTACCGGTCTGCTGATCTCGACCCTGGCAAACTTTATTATGGGTGTTCTGGGCCTGGTGTCGCAGGGCGTGGCAGCCATCCCGACCGCCGTACTCTTTATCTCGTTCGCCGTGATGTGGGGCGTAAATGGTTGGTCGCAGTCGATGGGCGCACCCCCGGCAATCATCGCCCTCTCGCGTTGGTTCCCGCTCAACCGCCGCGGAACATTCTATGGCATGTTCTCGGCCAGCCACAACATCGGCGAGTGGCTCTCGTTCATCTTCGTAGGCTCAATAGTATCTGTTGCCGGCTGGCAGTGGGGCTTCTTCGGCTCATCAATCGCCGGAGTGTTGGGTGTAATCTGCATCATATTCCTACTGCACGATACACCCGAATCGAAGGGTCTACCCTCGATTGAAGTTCTTGCTCACGAGAAACCTCAGACCAAGAAGAATGAGGATGTGGGTGCCATCCAGCGTCAGGTGCTGCGTAATCCGGGCGTATATGTGCTGGCTCTCGCATCAGCATTTATGTATATCAGCCGCTACTCACTCAACTCGTGGGGTATCCTATTCCTGCAGGAGGCTAAGGGCTTCTCGATGGCGGATGCGACCTTCATCATCTCGCTCAACGCCCTGCTCGGAATCCTCGGCACGGTCGTTTCGGGTTGGCTCACAGATGTCCTTTTCAATGGTAACCGCAAACTCCCCGCATTCGTTGCCGGTGTGCTGTTGAGCATTTCGTACATCATCTTCATCTATGGTGGCAACAGCTACGGAGTAAATGTCTTGAGTATGGTTCTCTTCGGTATCGCCATCGGTGTACTTATCAGCTTCCTCGGAGGTCTTATGGCTGTGGATATCGTTCCGCGTAAGGCTACGGGTGCCGCTCTCGGTATTGTCGGAATGGCAAGCTACATCGCAGCCGGAATTCAGGATGTGGTGAGCGGTTGGCTTATCGACAAAAACATCACCGAGACCGTAAATGAGCTTGGAGAAGTGGTTAAGCACTACGACTTCTCGGATGCAGCAATCTTCTGGATTGGCGCTTCGATCATCTCGTTCCTGCTGCCTATCCTTAACTGGCGCAGAAAAGTTCAATCTGAGGAGTAACAATATGGCCACATTAACTCATACTTCAGGGCGTGCAGTGTTTTTGGATTACCTGCGCGCCCTGGCGTGTTTAACGGTAATCATCGTACACTCGTGCGAGTTTTTCTATATTGGTGGCGAATACCCGCTATACATCAAGAGCTTCGCCGACCTCAATTGGGCAAACTTTATCGACTCGCTCTTCCGACCCTCGGTGCCCCTCTTCGTGATGGCATCGAGCTATCTGCTCGTGCCGTTGCGTGACGATACTGCCACCTTCTTCAAGCGCAGATTTACGCGCGTGGTTATCCCCTTCATCTTCTGGCTGGTGCTCTACGCCGTAATCCCGCAGTGGGGCGGCTCGTGGGCAGAGATGGACCTCGGAGCAAACCTCAAGGGTATCCTGCTCAACTTCCCGGGCATAGCCGGTCACCTCTGGTTTGTCTATATGCTGCTTGGCGTATATCTGCTGATGCCGATAATCTCACCCTGGATTAAGACCCTCTCCAAACGTGGCGAAGAGATATTCATCGGCGTATGGTTCCTCACAACCTTCATCCCCTTCCTGCGCTACCTCGGTCAGATAGAACTCTACGGTGAGGCCATCTGGAACGAGTTTTCACTCTTCTACTACGTCAGTGGATATATCGGCTATGTCGTGAT
>JBGUTM010000207.1:0-8814 GCA_045133075.1 Alistipes sp.
AACTATGGATTTATGCCCTACTTCCAGGAGGTGTGGACAAGCGATATGACAGACCCGCTGCACCGCCTGAAGTTGCAGTGGGGAGCTCTGGACTTCTACCCCTCGAACATTCTGGCTGCGCACGTATGCTCACACAATAACAAGTACACACAGCGTCATACGCCGCTCAAGTTCCGCTTCGATGTAGCCTCGATGTGTCGTCTGGGTATCGAGATGGTACCCGCACACTTCACCCCCGCCGAGCGCGAGTATGCCAAGCGAGCCATCGCCGAGTATAAGCGTATCCGCCCAATAGTACAACAGGGTGACCTCTACAAGCTCATCTCGCCCATCGAGGGCTCACGCGAATATGCCGCACTGAACTATGTCACCGGCGACAAGTCAAAGGCTGTGGTGATGGTCTACCGACTGCTCTACACATTCGGTATGCCACACCGCATAATCCGTATGCAGGGCCTCGACCCCGAGCGCAACTACCGCATCCGCGAGGTGGCTCCCGAGTTCGAGAACGAGAAGCTCGCCATCGAAGGTAAGCTTGTAAGCGGCCGTCTGCTGATGGATGAGGGTATTGTCATTCCCGAGCTCACACGCCGCTACAAAGGTAACCGCCCCATCAACGACCTGCGCGAGAGTAACGACTACCGCAGCGTAATACTCGAACTTATTGCAGAGTAACAAGATTTTAACCGATGATTAAGAACGCCATTTTCAAGTGTAGCTCCGAGAAGATTTCACAGGTACCGAAAGATGACCTGCGCGATATAGCCTTCATCGGCCGCAGTAACGTGGGCAAATCCTCGCTTATAAATATGCTCACAGGGCATAAGGGGTTGGCCAAGGTATCGGGTACCCCGGGCAAGACCAAGCTAATCAATCACTTTCTGATTGACAACAGCTGGTATCTGGTCGATTTGCCGGGCTATGGTTATGCCCGCACCTCGAAGAGCCTGCGTGGGGATTTTGCAAAGATTATCACCGACTATGTTCTGCGATGCGAGAAGATGCACTTGCTGTTTGTGCTGGTCGATGTGCGCCTGGAGCCACAGAAGATTGACCTGCGATTTATCGAGATGCTGGGGCAGAACGGAATCCCCTTTGCCATAATCTTCACCAAGTGCGATAAGCTCTCTGCTACGCAGGTAAAGTACAGTATCGAACGCTATCGCCGCACACTTGCAGAGCAATGGGAGGAGCTACCCGATATGTTCGCCTCCTCGAGCAGCAATGGCCGCGGACGCGAGGAGATTACGGCATATATCGAAAAAAGTTTAGAAAATTGTTAAAAAACAGACTGCAAGGTATCGTTTTTGTCGTATATATAGTATATCTTTGCGGTCAGAAAACTTTATTTATAACCCTATGGCTATCCATAAAATCAAATTCTTTACCGGTCGCGCATCGCGCTATCTGGCTGAAAAAATCGTTGAGAGTTACGGCACTACTCTGGGACAGTGCGAAGTTCTGCAGTTCAGTGACGGCGAGTTCCAACCCCGTTTCGATGAGTCTATTCGCGGTTGCACCGTCTTCATTATCCAATCGACATTCCCTCCGATGGACAACCTGATGGAGTTGTTGATGATGATTGATGCTGCACGCCGAGCATCGGCATACAAGGTTATCGCCGTGATGCCCTACTTCGGCTGGGCTCGTCAAGATCGCAAAGATCGCCCCCGTGTACCCATCACCGCCAAGCTGGTGGCAAATATGCTCGTTGCGGCAGGTTGCGACCGCGTAATGACTATGGATATCCACGCTGACCAGATTCAGGGATTCTTCGATGTCCCCGTGGATGGTCTTTATGCAAGCGGTATCTTTATTCCCTATATCAAGAAGCTCGGCATCGAGAACCTCTCGATTGCAGCTCCCGATATGGGTGGCGCAAAGCGTGCAAGCAACTATGCCAAGGCTCTTGACGCTCCGATTATCATCTCGCACAAGACCCGCGCAAAGGCTAATGTGGTTGGCAGTATGACCGCCATCGGCGATGTCGAGGGTCGCAACATCATCATCGTTGATGATATGATCGACACCGCAGGCACAATCTGTATGGCTGCCGATATGCTTATGGCTCGCGGTGCGAAGAGCGTTCGCGCAGCGATTACCCACCCCGTACTCTCGGGTAAGGCTTACGAGCGCATCAACGCCAGCGCACTGGAGGAGGTTATCGTGACCGACACCATTCCGCTCAACCCCAACGAGGATCTGCACAAGTTTACCGTGCTGTCGGTGGCAGATATCTTCGCAGATGTAATCGAGCGTGTACACAACTATAAGGAGATTTCGTCACTCTTCTTCAAGTAGCAGAGTGCCAAGCTAATAAGTCAGCGAGGTTGTCGCAACCACAGAGTTGGACAACCTCGTTTTGTATTAAACAAACCTTCGGAGATTCCGACAAGCATATACAGAATGGAGATTTCACACAAGAGAGGATTGCTGTCGCTCTCGCCAATAATTGTTTTGCTGGTGGTCTACCTCGCGGGCTCGCTGCTTGCAGGTGATTTCTACCGCATACCTATCGGCGTTGCATTTGTCACGGCTGCAATATACGCTATGGCCATCACTCGCGGTAAGTCACTCTATGAGCGTGTGGAGACCTTCTCGCAGGGAGCTGCCAACTCCAACATTATGTATATGGTGTGGATATTCGTGCTGGCGGGAATCTTCGCCGAATCGGCCAAGCAGATGGGAGCTGTCGATGCCACCGTGCAACTCACCCTTCGCTTTGTACCCGATGAGTTTCTGCCTGCAGGCATATTTATCGCCGCCTGCTTTATCTCGATGTCGGTGGGCACCTCGGTAGGCACAATCGTAGCCCTTACGCCTGTGGTCACAGCCCTTGCCGAACAGATGGGTTGCAATACGGCGTGGGCGGTAGCCATAGTTGTCGGAGGCTCGTTCTTCGGCGACAACCTATCGTTCATCTCGGATACCACCATCGCCGCAACGCAGAGCCAGGGGTGTAAGATGCGCGACAAATTCCGCACCAACCTGATGATAGTCCTGCCGGCAGCCGTGGCAACACTGATAATATACCTTCTTGCCGACCTGCCAGATGGAGTTGTCGCGGTCAAGAACTCGGCCGAATGGTTCAGAGCTCTACCCTATGTTGTGGTTATAGCCTGCGCCTTGGCAGGTATCAACGTGCTGGGTGTATTGATGATAGGCATAGCTGTCACCGACATCATAGGCTTCGTCTGCGGCTCGTTCGACACCGTCTCGGCATTCTCGGCAGCAGGGGCCGGTATGGGGGCGATGTTAGAGCTTATTCTGGTGACGTTGCTGGCCGGCGGATTGATGAATGTCGTAAAGTGTGGAGGTGGTTTTGACTACCTCATCTCACTGCTCACCCACCGCATCGGAGGTCGCCGTACGGCCGAGGCTTCGATTGCCGCACTCACGGCTCTTACGAACCTATGCACCGCCAATAACACCATAGCCATCCTCACAGCAGGCCCCATTGCCCGCGATATCGCTGCTCGATTCGGCATCTCGCCCCGCCGCAGTGCCAGCCTTATGGATACCGCTTCGTGCTTTGTGCAGGGGACAATCCCCTACGGAGCGCAACTACTGATGGCCTCGGGCCTGGCAGCCATCTCGCCCCTGCAAATTATACCACACCTATACTATCCTGTCGGTATCGGTATAATGATTGAGCTGGCCATAGTTTTTCAGTTCCCGCGCAGTCGCAACAAAAAGGTATAGAGTATGAAATTCCGCACAGAAGTAGATGTAAAGGCCTTCTCCGAGAAGATTGACCACCGCAGTCACATCTTCTCTGTGGGCTCGTGTTTTGCCCAATATATGGCAGACGAGTTCCGCAAGGCAAAGTTTGAGATGTGTTCAAACCCTTTCGGGGTGATGTTTAATCCGGCATCTATCCACGCTGCACTACACCGCATCTCAAGTTGTGAATTATTCTCACATAAAGATATAATTTTCGACCGCAACTGGTGGTTTAGTTACGATCTCCACTCCTCCTTCAATGAGATAAGTTCTGAACGCATATTGAACAATGCCAATGCTTCGGTGGTAGAGAGCAATATAAGATTGAAGAATGCCGACTGGGTAATCATAACTTTCGGTACTGCGTGGGTCTACACCCTCAACGAGAGCGGTCAAATCGTCGCCAATTGCCACAAACAACCCACCGCAAATTTCACTCGCCGCCGCCTTTCGGTCGAGGAGATTGTAGGGATGTATGAAGAGCTGATGCGCGGAATTTTGGCCGACAAAAAGGTCATCTTCACCGTTAGTCCCGTGCGTCATCTGGGCGATGGTGCTGACGAGAATTTCTTGAGCAAGGCCACTCTCAAAGTCGCTGTGGCAGAGATAGTCGAGCGGTTCGACAATGCTTACTATTTCCCTGCATACGAGATTCTCAATGATGACCTGCGCGACTATCGTTTCTATGGCGAGGATATGTGTCACCCCACGGTGCAGGCCCGAGATTATATCCGCGAGAAGTTCTTCGGTGCGGTACTCACCCCGAAGAGTCTGCAACTGCTGCCCCGCATCGAGAAGATTACTCGTGCAGTATTGCATACTCCTTTTGAGCCCGAAGGAGAAGAGTTCCAGAGATTCTGCCACCAACAAATCCAAGCTATTGACTCTCTGCCCGAAATTGATTTCAGCGAGGAGAGAGCACACTTTGAATCGTTCCTCAAATAACTGATTGGCGTAAATGAGAATTTTGCAGACGTGGATTAACGCCAAAAAACGCCTATAATAAGAGGGATTTTTAGGCATTCGAAAGATGCAAAACCGGAGTTTACTTGGCGTAAATGAGGATTTTGCAGATGAGAATAACGCCAAAATCACCTTATTAGAGGCGTTTTTTACAAATAAATTTGTAAATTCGCACCCGATTTGAAAAAGTATAAGATGGCGAGATTTTTTTCGAGAATAGTTTTTAGCACACTTTTAGCGGCTACATCGCTTGCAACCCTACCCGCTTTGGCTACCGAGCACCCCAGGCTCGTGGTAAACATCGTGGTTAGCTCGATGCACGCAGACGACCTACAACGCTATGCCGAGGGCTTTGGAGGCGGAGGTTTCCGCGCTCTGGCCGAGGGCGGCGCACTCTGCACCGAAAGCCGCTACAACTATATGCAGACCACAACACCCGTATCGTTGGCAACCCTCTCGACCGGAGCAATGCCCTCAACACACGGCGTGGTGTCGCACTGCTGGAGCGACTACGTGGACAACAAGATGATTGACCTTACGGCCGACCCCTCGGTCAAAGGTGTTGAACAACGCGAGGGCAAAGGTTGCTACTCGCCGCGCAACCTGATAGCACCAACACTCGCAGAGGCTGTTTACAAGGCCGACAGCTGCAGTCGCATAGTCACCATAGCCACCGACCCCACCTCGGCCGTGGTAATGGGGGGTCGCAAAGGCTACTCATTCTGGATCGACCAGGAGCGTTGCCGCTGGACAACATCTTCGTACTACACCCCCTACCTGCCTACCTGGGTCAAGGATTACAACTCGGAGAATATGCACACCCTGCTCGCAGGTACCACCTGGCAGAGCATCTACACTGCTGACCGCTACCGCAACTCACGCACATCTACAATAACCTTTGCGGAGCCCACAAGTAGCAAGCAGGCCCGCAAGAGCACCCCGAGCGGAGAGTTTATAAACAACTACGGCAGACTATCCCGTACACCTGTCGGCAATGCGGCCATCCTCGACTTCGCGAAGTATGCCGTGACAAGCCTCAACCTGGGTAAGGATGAACATACCGACATCCTCAACATCTGTCTTGACCCCTCACGCAAAATCGCAAGCCGCTACGGCAACGAGTCGGTCGAATATGAGGATATGCTCTATGCACTCGACAGAGAGTTGGCAAGTTTTTTGGGCTACATCCGCACATTCGTCAAGAGTGATCAAGCGTTACTGGTGGTGCTCACCTCCGACCACGGAACAAGCCCCGCGTACAACCACGGTCAGTCACCCCGTGAGCGTTTCAATGTGCGCCAGTTCGAGGTTATCGTAAATGCCTTCCTGGGTGCGAAATATGGCCAGGGAGAGTGGATTTTGGGATATATCGACCACTCGATATACATCAACCATAACCTCATCTACGAGAAGAATCTCTCGATATCGGAGGTGCAGAACGAAGTGGCAACCTTCGCAATGCAATTCCGCGGTGTATCACACGCCCTATCCTCAACTGCGATGCGAATGAGCTACTTCGGCAGCGGCTATGCCCAAAAGATGCAGAACAGCTTCTACCCCCGCCGCTCGGGCGATGTGATCATCAATCTGATGCCCGAATGGATTGAGTTACGTGACGATGTAGTCTCGATGTCGGGTTCGATGTACGGTTACGACACCCATGTTCCCCTCATTTTCTGGGGCGCAGGCATACGACCACAACGCATTGACGAGCCTGTATGTATGACATCGGTAGCCCCAACCACCGCCCGCATAGCAGGCATTACCGAACCCGCAGCTAGCGAGGGTGTGGCTCTCAACATTAAGCAAGATTAAAACATTAGCTATGAACGATAAGATTCAAAATGAGATTATAGATGAGTTCTCTCTCATTGACGAGTGGCTCGACAAGTATGACTACCTTATCGAGCTGAGCAATACGCTACCCGCAATCGCCCCCGAACATCGCACAGACCAATACCTTATCAACGGCTGTCAATCGAGAGTGTGGGTCGATGCTCGACTCGAAGATGGCAAGGTCTACTACTCGGCCGACAGCGATGCCATAATAACCAAGGGCATAATTGCGTTACTTATCCGCGTACTGAACGGACGCACACCGCAGGAGATTGTCGATACCGAGCTCTACTTTGTCGATGCCATCGGCCTGAGTGAGAATCTCTCACCCACGCGCAGCAATGGCCTGGTGGCAATGATCAAGCAGATGAGAATGTACGCAATGGCATTTGCCGCAACTCAAAATCAGTAATGTAATGACACCTGAGCAGATACTCAAAGTTGAGCAGGATATTGTCCTGACACTGAAAAATATATACGACCCCGAGATTCCGGTAAACATCTATGACCTCGGGTTGATCTACGAGATTGACTTCGACCCCTCGGGCGTGGCCACAATCCGTATGACCCTCACCGCCCCCAACTGCCCGATGGCCGATATGCTCATCGAGGATGTAAACCGCGAAGTGGCCAAGGTTGCCGGCGTGGAGTCGGTGGATGTAATCCTTACGTTCGACCCCGTGTGGGACAAGAGTATGATGACCGAGGAGGCTCTCATCGAGCTCAATCTATTGTAACGACAAAGGAATGGAGGAGCTTCAGCGCATCATAAATCGTCTGAAGACAGGAGCCGAGTTGTGCGCCTGCGGAGGTTACCTTGCGCAACTCGACACTCTGCATCGTATGGAGATTTACACCACGCTGGGCTTCGAACGCCTCGGTCGTAAGAATGAGGATATACGCAAAATCCACGAAGAGTCATTCGAAAATTGGAACCAGACCTTCTACACACTACTCCTAAAATTTCTCGGTGCACCCAACAACAGCCGCGCCTTTGAGAAGCTATCACGCAGGGTCGAGTATCGTCTAATTCTACAATACAACCAACAGCCCAAGACGCTGGAGGCTCTGCTCATAGGTGCTTCGGGCCTACTCAAGATGTACGATATTGACGACTACACCTCCTCTCTGGAGAGGGAGTTTTCGTACCTTTCACATAAGCACGACATCAAGCCGATGGCGGCGGCAGAGTGGGTCACCACACACATCTATCCCCACAACCACCCCGTACTCCGTATGGCACAGGTGGCAGCATTTTTCTCTCAACGTGATTTTGTGCTGGACTCGATGCTACGATGCCGCACTCCGAAGGATGTAGCTATGCTCTTCAGCGTGGATGCCTCAGAGTATTGGACACGCCACTTCCTGCCGGCATACGACTCGACCGAGCAGATTAAGCGTATCGGTCACTTCAAATCGAACATCCTCGGCATCAATGTAATTGCTCAACTGCAATACGCCTACGGTTGCTATATGGGTAAGGAGATTCTGCGCGACCGCGCGATGACTCTGCTGGAGAAGTCACCGGCCGAGTCCAACTCGAAAATAAACCGCTGGATGGCATACGGAGTGCGCCCACAGAATGCCTTTGAGACGCAGGCTTTAATCCAATTAGGCGACTCGTATTGCAAACAGAAACGGTGTGAGGAGTGTCCTATCGGACGAAGAATTATAAAAAGCGTCAAAAGTCGCTTGTAAAATCGAATAAAATAACTACCTTTGAAGGATTATAAATCAGCATTATAGCGAGAATATGGATATACTTACAGGTTTAATCAAATTAATCTTCGGCTCGAAGGCCGACAAAGATCGTAAGCAGATAGAGCCTTACGTCAATAAAATCAAGGAGATATACCCCAAAATAGCAGCTCTGACAAATGACGAGTTGCGTGCACACAGTGCCGACTTGATGAAGCAGATTGCCGACTTCATCGCCTCGGATGAGGCCCACATCGTGGAGCAGAAGGCCAAGCTCGAGCTTGACACCACCTCGCTCGATGAGAAGGAGAAGATCTCGAAGGATATCGACCAGACCGTAAAACGCATAGATGACAAAATCGAGCAGAAACTTGACGAGATTCTACCCGAAGCATTTGCCATTATGAAGGATACGGCTCGCCGCTTTGCCGAAAATGAGACGGTGGTGGTTACCGCCAACGACTTCGACCGCAACCTGGCTGCCGAGAAGGATTTCGTCACCATCGAGGGCGACAAGGCGATCTATGCAACACACTGGACAGCCGGAGGTAACGACCTGAAGTGGGATATGGTACACTATGACGTACAGCTCTT